>JAISDB010000155.1 GCA_031265155.1 Prevotellaceae bacterium
GCAATGATACTGTCCGGATAAGTCGGCTCTCCGACTTCTTTTTTCTTATCCGTCAAGGATTCCCATTCTTTAAGCACGGCCGGATCTATAAACAGAGTCAAACTGCCGCGTTTGCACAAATTTGAGTTATATTCTTTCCGGTTACGAACTTTATACTTACTTTTGACCGGGTTTATGGACGGGGTACTCATGTATCTTCTTCTTTGCTTTACAAATACAAAGATACGTCTATAAACCCTTTTTACATAGTCGTCCCTTAAAAAGCCCAAGCTACCAGACAAATCGGATTAATATTATCGCCCCATCGGATTTGTTTAGTTTTTACAGGTATAAACCCTCCTTTTGTTATGAGCCACAAAAGAACTCTCATACCTCTTTTGAAGTTAAATGCCGCAGCAGCGAGCATAATATTGACAGCATCGCCCCGTAACCCTTTGTAAAAGTTACGTCCTAAACGATGATCACTTTTCAGATGTCCTATCCCTGGCTCTATTCCCGCACGCTTACAAAATAATTTTCGCTTCTTCTCCCGTTTGTAACGAGTGCCACTTTTTAGTGGAACATAGGGAATCATTACCTCAGTCTTTCCTGACTGCTTTTGACCACGATAACCCCTGTCCCCCGCCAACAGTTCAGGAACCTTGCCCGTTAGTCTTTTAACCTGATCTAATGAGCGGTCTATTGTATGTCCGTCGTATTCGTTTCTAAAGGAAAGAGCGCCTAAAATAACTCCACGCAGTGATGTTATAATCGAAACTTTATTACCAAACTCATATTTCTTATGTTCTTTGCCTTTGCTGATGCATAAAACTTCGGGTTCGTGTAACCAATAGATTTTATTTTTACCGTCTTTGTTCTGGGAAAGAACCTGCCTGAACAAACCTGTCTGCCTGTCATAATCGGAACTGTTTCCCAAATAACGTTCCGGTTCCCGAACCAGTCGTCCTGCAATAACCTTTATTTTCCTGTCTGCACGGATAGCTTTCCTGCGATTTTTGGGATGATTACGAAAACGCTGATCACGAGATAAAACTTTTAATGTATGGGTATAACTTTGACGAACAGGAAGAGACTCTGTTTGAGCTATTGAACGGCATTTTTTTATAATCTTTTTATGCAGTTTTGCATCTGTCGGATAAGTGATGTTTTTCTCCTGCACAGTAGAATCTATGAAGGCCGTCTTATCTCCCTTGCCTGATGGATCATCATCATTAACCCGAATACTTTCCAATGCAAAAGTTATTCCGGCGTAAAAGGATTTTCGACGACAACAGTTCCGATTCGCGCACTAGGCGAATATTTGCATTCGGAAAAAGTGAAAAAAGTAGCGATGGAAAGCACCGCCTTGTACCGGTTTACGACCACGTAAAGGTGGAGAATAAAATCAATATCATGAAAAGGAAATTGAACTGGCAAAGAAGCAGATTGCCGGAAAACAATATCTTTTAGCGTAAAGGTCGGGTACTTTTATGGTGACTACCTGTGCAAGCAATCGAACAACGACCCCGTTTGCAAAGTGACCAATGTTACTTGCCTGACATCAGGCATAAGCATACAAACTTGAGTTAATGTATCTCCCAATCAGGAAGAGTCCAAGCTCGCATGGGAAAATCGCAATCATAAGGCGACACTATGAACTTATTGTTCTTTGAAAGAATTTATAGGGAAAGGTACACAATATTCCGAATGCAGCAAGCGGGATGTAAAAGAAAAGAGATTTGTATTGCCTTGGGGAAAATGGACTGAACGAATATACTAATGGACTTGTAAGGCTGTATGTTCCTAAAAAAATATAAATGACAAGAAAAATTACTTAACTTTGAGCACAGATAAACAGCTTTTTTAAATATTTGCATTTACAGATTGAATCTGCGAATTTATTTTAAAAAGCGATTTTTTACATTATTAACAAAATTTGATGTATATTTGAAGTCGAAAACAATTTATTTATGCAAATTTTAAGTCCCGATAAAAAGTGGAAAGATTATGAACTTGTTGACTGTGGCAATTTTGAGAAACTCGAACGCTTTGGGAAGTTTGTTGTGCGCCGTCCGGAACCAAAAGCCGTGTGGGCAAAATCGCTTACCGACAAGGAATGGGAGCAAATGGCTGATTCCGCATTCAGGCAGGGCGCAGGCTTCGGAAAATCGGGAAAGGAAGACAGCGGAACATGGATAAATAAGGACTCGATGCAGGAACAGTGGATTATTACCTGTAAAGTCAATAAACTGGATTTCAAATTACGACTTGGATTAACGTCATTCAAGCATGTGGGCGTTTTTCCCGAACAGGCTCCTAACTGGGATTATATTTATAAAACAGTAAAGGAACTGAATATGGAAAAACCGCGAATTTTGAACCTGTTCGCATATACGGGCGCCGCGTCAATAGCAGCAAAGCTTGCCGGCGCAGACGTTGTGCATTTGGATTCGGTGAGGCAGGTTGTAACATGGGCGCGCGAAAACATGCAAATCAGCAAAATTGATAATATAAGATGGATAATTGAAGATGCAATGAAGTTTATGAAACGGGAAGCTAAACGTGGAAACCGCTACAGAGGAATTATTCTTGATCCGCCGGCTTACGGACACGGCGCAGATGGCGAAAAATGGAAGCTCGATGAGAATATTCTCGAAATGCTTGCCTGCTGCAAAAAAACGCTTGAACCGGCAAACAGCTTTCTGTTGCTGAATCTTTATTCAAACGGTTTTTCGGCAATAGTTGCCGACACTCTTACATGTTCTGTTTTCGACAATATAAAAGAAAAGACTTTTGGCGAACTTGTACTTGAAGACAGATTTGGAAAGCGTTTGCCGTTAAGCGTCTTTTCAAGGATAAAATTATGAATATTAAATATAAACATTTGAAATATATAAAATAATGATACGCTTACTTTCTATAAACTGGAATGTTGACCCTGTATTTTTCAGTTTGGGTTCAATACATATTCGTTATTACAGCATTTGCTGGATTTTATGCTTTGTTGCAAGTTACATTATTTTCAAAAAAATATTTGAAAAAGAAAATTTGAAACGCGAGCTGTTAGACAAACTTACGCTTAATTACATTATTCCGCTTACTTTCATTGGCGCACGGGTAGGTCATTGTCTGTTTTATGAAGCAGCATATTATTTACAATATCCCTGGGAAATAATTCTGCCTGTTCACGATGGGAAATTTACAGGTTATGCCGGTCTTGCAAGCCACGGTGCTGCGCTTGGTATTTTGCTCGGATTATGGCTTTTTTGCCGAAGATATAAAAAACATTATATCTGGTCGCTCGACAGAATTGCTGTTGCCATACCTGTAGCAGGCGCTATTGTTCGTTTTGGAAATTTGATGAACTCCGAAGTTTACGGACATGCAACAAATCTTCCATGGGGATTTGTATTCGTACAGGCGGGCGAAACCGTTCCCGCTCATCCTACTCAAATATATGAAATGCTTGCCTACATACTGGTTTTTGCTGTTGTATATTATTTGTTTTTCAAAAAAGATATGGGAATAAAAAAACCGGGAGCAGTTTTCGGAATATTTTTGATCGGGCTTTTTACCGCTCGTTTTCTGATAGAATTTGTAAAAGAGAACCAGGTTGACTTTGAGCGGCAAATGTCGTTGAACATGGGACAGTGGCTGAGTGTGCCGTTTATTGTTACAGGCATAATTATACTTGTTTATTCTTTACAAAAGAATGTTTCCGTAACTGTAAAAAAAGTCAATAAGCAGTCGCTTAAGCATTGAACTCATGTACGGCAGCATATATATAATTCCATCTCCTCTCGGTGATTTGCGCGTTGATGTTATTCCGCAGAAAACAATTGATACAATACGCAGCATCAGGTATTTTATAGTTGAGGATATTCGCACGGCGCGCCGATATTTGAGCAAAATAAAAATGCCTGTAAAAATCGATGAACTGATTTTTTTAGAACTCAACGAACATACAAAATCCGGCGAAATTTTGGAATTGCTTGCTCCTGTGTTTCAAGGCAATGATACAGGTGTTATTTCGGATGCAGGCGTTCCGTGCGTTGCAGATCCCGGCGCTGCGGTAATTGATTATGCACACAAAAACAGTGTTCGTATTGTTCCACTGGTTGGTCCATCGTCAATTTTGCTTGCGCTTATGGCAGCGGGAATGAACGGGCAGAATTTTGCCTTTGCGGGATATTTGCCGGTAAAGGAACAGCAGCGATGCCAGCGTATTCAGTTTCTCGAAAAACGCTCGAAACACGAAAATCAGGCGCAGATTTTCATAGAAACACCTTACCGCAACATGCAATTATTCAAGTCATTTGTTTCGATATGCAATCCTCTTACAAAACTTTGCATTGCTGCAAATATTACGCTTGCCGACGAATTTATAAAAACCGCAACTGTCGAAGAATGGAAAAAATCGGCACTCGACCTGAATAAGAAACCATGCATCTTTATTTTGCAGGGATAATTTTCTACCGTCATTATTATATGATTTTAGCTTGGATGCAGCTAAGATGATAAGCCCGGCGATGGGTTGCGGATTTGAAAAGTACATACCGTTCTGTCGGATTGAATTAACCGATGCAACATGATCAAGGTTTTTACATTTTTTAAAACGATAAACAAAAGGCTGTTCGGGCGCTACGTGCAGCACTTTCATATTATCATCGAAAAAGCGTGTAAAACCTTTCAAATAAAGCCACATTAGCCGGTGCCGCTCTAATGATAAACATCCGGGACCTTAGTACATGACAAAAATTTGATGCATACTTAGAATTATTTGAATATCAACAAAATATGCTTTCTTTTTATTTGGAAATGATCTTGAGAGTTCGCATCTTTACAACTGGTTTCCAATTAGTTGTACTGAAAACGAACAATTTCAAGGTCGAGTACAAAAGTACCCAATTAATTGCAATTTTAAGCCAAAGCCTGGCGGGAAAAATGAACATAGCTCGCGTAAAGTTCTTTGGACTGTTTATTTGCGCGCTCTGTAAGGTACAAACAGTTAGTTTTTGTAAACTCGCGACGGCGTTTGAAACGCCTGCAAAATCGGGTTCCGCGCTACGCCGCATTCAGCGGTTCATGGCGGAATACGTGCTGGATTCCAATTTGCTCGCTCGCCTTATTTTCAAAATGTTGCCTCACGATCCGCCATTTAAACTGGTGATGGATAGAACAAGCTGGAAGTTCGGTAAAAC
>JAISDB010000171.1 GCA_031265155.1 Prevotellaceae bacterium
AGTTGGCGTATAGCGTCGGCTGCTCTTGACTTTTTGGTTACTTTTGCGTCAAGGCAAAAGTAACAGAAAAACATCTTTATTATCTCTTATCTCTGAAAGATATACTTTTTAAGGGACGACTAAATATAAACTCTATTCTTCAAAAAAGTTCTTATAATGTTCGTAACGGTCAAGGATTTCGCTTACAAACAAAACGGTTTCCTTGCTCAGAAAATGTTTTTGCGAAAAAGTTTGATTTTTTCCGTGCTTTTGCTTCGTATTTGTATTTTCAACATTAGCCCAGATGCTCGAGTTGAAGCCTTTGCGTTCCGTATTTTTTCTGAAAATATCAATTTTGCCGTGTCCGGCATTGTAAGCGGCAAGTACAAACTTTGTGCGCTCTGCGGCATCTATGGTTGAGTCTTTGGCAAAATAATTTTCGAGAAATTTTATCAGCCTTATTCCTGCCGCAATATTTTTTTCATTGCTGTCGATACTGTCGAAACCGAGAAATTCGGCTGTTTGCTTTCGTATTTGCATTAATCCCGATGCGTCCTTACGCGATTTAACGTCGGGAATGAATTTTGATTCCTGACAGACAAGCGATGCTATCAGGCGCCAGTCCCAGTTTATTTTACTGCTGTATTTTTTTATCAAATCGTCGTATTCGGAAATATATGTCCGGCTTTTGTAGGGCTTGCGAGCGGCATTATATTTTGATGCCAGCAGCTTATAGTCTTTTGTTTCGATGTACGAATTAAGCCATGCGGTCATGCTTCGTGCAAGTCCGTTATTTCTGCCGCTTACAAGCCAGTGCGTATGCAAAAAGGCATTATCCGCACGCACATGATTAATGTTTTTGATTTGTAAAATACTGTCTGCTTTCATATTGCACACTGCAATATCGGCAGCATCCGAAAAGAGCAAATTCAACCGCTTGCCGGCATCTTCTTCCACGATGAAAACGGGCTTGCGGTTTATTGCTTTACAGTATTCGGTTATCAAGTCGAAATGATAGCCCGTTACCTGTCCGTTTTTCAAAAAATAGGAATTACCGGTTGTTCCCAATGCTGCAACAAGGCAGTCATCCTTAACAAAAGAAAACATCTCAGGGTTTTCGGCAATTTTTTGAGGATACAAAAATACAAGGCAGGCAACAGGCAAAAGTATTTTGGTTTTATGCAGCCTGACAGGGCGCCGTATGTAAGTTCCGCATGATTTCAAAGTATAAGCGTTTAATTGAAGAAATGCCATGTTATGCCAAGCCGAAGCAGCATTGTATTGTTTCGCGGATAGTGCAGAGCCGAAAAGTATTCAGATCCGAATGAATCTTTGAGAATATTCGACATTTTCACGAAAATAACGGTGCGTTTCCACTTGAAATTTGCAAATGCTTCGACATAAGGAAAATTGCCTGTTTTCTTCTCTGCCTGCACATGAAAATCGCCAAGCGCAGGATTATATGCATAAGCGTAGTAGCGCGTGTTGTAGCGGACGTCAAGTCCCAGTTGCGCCGTAAGCACCGATTTCACCAGCGATGCCTGCAAATACCAGCTTGCATGCGCGCTTATTTTCGGCAGCGGCAGTACATCCTGATTCCCCGAAATTTGCATTAATATTTCATTATCCAGGCGAAACAGTCCGAGCTTGAAATTTTTCTTGACAAAAAACGAGGTAACGCTCAGATTGCCGCCGTACTGCTGCGGCAAAGCGGAAGTATCGCTGTAAATATGGTTTTGTATTAATGCCTGTTTCACGCCAAGTTCCAAATCCCAATCGGGAATCGACAGCGTTCCTTCGATTTGCGTGCGTGTGGTTGTCGTAAAATCATTATTCCATATCAGATGATTCGAGTAATAATTCTTTTGAAAAAAACCGGCTTCATACAGATGAAACAAAAATCTTCCCTTGAAGTGTATTCCGTTTGTTACTGGATATAACGAGATGCGAATGTTTCCATCTACGGTAAAATCTGTTTTTCCTGCGATAAAATACCTTGTGTAGCCGCTCCATTCAAAATACTTGCTGAATTTTCCCGCGGCGTTTGCATAAAAATACAGATTGTTTTCCGACGATGTGTTTATATTTGTAAGGTACTGGTCGGGATTGAAGATATAATACTGCTGATTTCGATACGCCAAGCCTCCCGAAACGGCAGAAATGATTGCGTCCGAAGCCCATGGCTGAATTCGTGCAAAAACTTTGACATCAAAAAATGAGGTATGCGATGAGTCGCGAGTTCGCTCGGCATTGTAATACCAGTTGCGGTAATAAGTTTCGTTTTCGCCTCTTACATCCGAATATATACGCTTGAAAGTAGTGTATTCCAACGAATTGCCCAAATATATCAAAGTTCCTTCGCCTGCTTTTGTTTCGGCGTTTTCGTCTTTATGCTTTCTGAAAATGTCAATCGGAATACCAAGCGAATGAGTAAAAAACATCGTTTGTTTTCGCAGGCTATTCCGTGCATTTCTAATGTTTACATCAATATTTTCCGACGAAATGACAGTATCGGTGATATCCGAATCGTTCCGTATCCCTCCGTTTTCCCTGTTCGATATATTATTGAACGAATAGGCGCCATGCGCAACATAACGCCTGCCCGTATAGGAGGCAAACAGCGAGAAGGCTTTATTGTCGGCGGTTTCGTTCATGTATTGTCCTTTTGTTCCGTAGCGCTGATAAAGCAGCCCGATGTTCAATGCCGGCTTAATATTTTGCGTATGCAGTATTCTGATATTCGATTCTTCGTTGAGTTTACTTCCGGAAGTCTGGTATGATAAAACGGTAAACGGTCGCTTTGTATTGTAGAACGGCGTATTTTCGGGCGTAAATGCATAAATATCGTAAGGTTCGAAAAATTTGAAATATTCGTTGTAGCTGTGTTTGAAAAAATCGTGAGACCTTGCCGCGCTTCCTGCCGCTCCGAGAAAGGTTGCGCCCGCAGATGATTTGAAAAACGGATATTCCACGCGTACGTCATCAGGCAGGGTATCGTTGATTGGAATACGCTCTGCCGTGTTAAAATACGGATTGTGCCTCCACGAAAAGTTAAGAATATTTTTGTGCCAGTCGCCGAAGATATATGTGAGCAAGGTATCGGTTTTTGTTTTTTCCTGTTTGCTGTTTGCACTTCCCAAAATATCCAGCGAATCGGTCTGGCAAAAGATTTTGTTTCCGACAGTCATTAAAAGCAGCAGCAAGATATATCTCAAAAAATATCGTTTCATTTCGCAAAAATAATGAATTTTATTGTTTTGAGAACAAACAGCATGAAGATATTTCGGAAAATTCGCAAAACACAGGTCATTTGCTGTTTGAAATCAGCTGTCGGGTTCCGTTACGATAAATTTACAGGATTATTATAACCGTTAACCGGCGTAAAGACAAAAGTAATGAATACGGTAATCTTTGTAATATATTTATTTTTAAGCTTACGAGTTTGAAAATATAATGTAAATTTGTGCGTAAATAAATTTTTGAAAGATGGGATTAATAAGATCGGTCAGGGGATTCGACCCCAAAATAGGGAAAGGCTGTTTTATTGCCGAAACTGCCGTAATAATAGGAGATGTTACAATAGGCAATGATTGCAGCATCTGGTACGGTACGGTTTTGCGCGGCGATGTAAATACAATAATTGTCGGAAACCGTGTAAATATTCAGGATGGCGCCGTACTTCACACTCTTTACAAGCGTTCTGTTGTAGAAGTAGGCGATGATGTTTCGATAGGTCATAATGCAATAATTCACGGAGCAAAGGTAGGAAGTAACGTACTTGTGGGAATGGGGGCAATTCTCATGGATAATGCCGTAATTCCCGACAATACCATAATTGCCGCCGGCGCTCTTGTTTTAAGCAATGCCGTTCTCGAACCCGGAGTATATGCAGGACTTCCTGCGAAAAAAGTGAAAGACGTTGATGAAAAAACGATAGAAATGGCTCGAAAAAATGCGGCAGGATATCTGATGTACAAAGAATGGTTTCTTTGATTAAACGATAAGGCAGTATCATTACTGTAAAACAAAAATGCATTGTTATTTGTTTTTTTGTGCCTGAATTTAATTTTTTTTATACCTTTACGAAAATTATTAATAACGTAAAATACGGCAACTGCTGTTGTGTTTTGCAAACAGGCTGAAGATTATAAAATTAATATACAGACAAAAGTACTAATTACAAATTAACAGTTACAGACATGAGAAAATTATCTTTATCATTTGTTTTGTTGTTTCTTGCTGCAACCATTCAAGCGCAGGATATCAACCTGTTGCCTCCTGAAAAGACGGGCGGTAAACCTTTTTTTGAAACAGTGAGCGAACGCCGCTCCGAACGAACATTCGTTAAACGTGAAATGCCTTTGCAAACCTTATCCAACCTGCTTTGGGTTGCCAATGGATTCAATCGCCCCGACAAGCGTACTGCTCCGACGGGTATGAACAGACAGGAAATGGAACTGTACGTGGTGTGCGATACGGGAGTTTATTTTTATGATGCGCAACAGCATTTGCTGAAACTTATTGCACATGGCGACTTTAAGGCAGCGCTGGGGCAGCCGCAGATAAACAGCTCTGCGGCAGTGTCGGTGGTTATGGTTGCCGATTCGGACAAGTCGTCAATCGAAAATGCAAGAATATCCACAGGTTATATTTCGCAAAACATTTACCTGTTTGCTGCATCCGAAGACTTGGGAACCGTAGCTCGCGGCTCGTTTAACCGGGATGAGCTTTCAAAAGCGCTGCAGCTTAAAAGCAATCAAACCGTGATGCTGGTTCAGCCTGTCGGGTATTTGAAATAAGACCCGACGGTAAATGTATCTGAAAATATCAGGTTGTGTCAAAAGCCTGATATTTTTTGCTGCATATTAATTAGTCGTTCCTTACCAAGTATATTTTTCAGAGAAAAAAGATGTTTTTTCAGTTATTTTGGATTTAAACTACGGTGCAAATTAGGAAATAATATTAATATGGAATAATTGTTAAATTTACTGCCTGAACCTGCATTGTTAATTTTTTTGAAAAAAAATTTGTTTGTTTAAAATAATATTTTATACCTTTGTAACATTGTTTACAAAAAAG
>JAISDB010000173.1 GCA_031265155.1 Prevotellaceae bacterium
CTTTTTTGTAAACAATGTTACAAAGGTATAAAATATTATTTTAAACAAACAAATTTTTTTTCAAAAAAATTAACAATGCAGGTTCAGGCAGTAAATTTAACAATTATTCCATATTAATACATAGCTGTTTTAGTAACTGTTTATACTGTTACAACGCGGGCTTCCCATTTTAGCGTAATGCTGAAGCAATGATGCTCTTTTTCAATCGTCAATCATTATACAGTCAATGCTTTTATAACCTGCCTGTATTGCTGATGCAGAAATGCTTTTAAGCAAATCATAAAAATTATTCTTTCTGCTTTGGTATATTTTTCATACATTTGTGCGATTTTTAAAAAGTAAAACAAAAAATATGATATTAGTTGCCGATAGCGGTTCTACAAAAACAGGTTGGTGCGTGATTGATTCATGTGGAAACTGTAATTATATCGAAACAGGCGGTCTTAATCCGTGTCTTCAATCGGAAGAAATTATTTTGAATGAATTGCAAACAAATCTTTTTCCGAAAATCACCTGCGAAATAAGCCGAATTTTTTATTACGGAACAGGCGTAACATCAGAAAAACAATCGGTGATGACCGAAATTTTGAAAAAAGTTTTTACTAAGGCTACAACAGTCGAAGCCTGGTCAGACTTGCTTGGAAGCGCGCGCAGCGTATGCGGAAACAGTGCGGGAATTGCCTGTATTCTCGGAACGGGTTCAAATTCGTGCCTGTTTGACGGGAAAA
This sequence comes from Prevotellaceae bacterium, assembly GCA_031265155.1. Classification (GTDB taxonomy): domain Bacteria; phylum Bacteroidota; class Bacteroidia; order Bacteroidales; family UBA932; genus JAIRKV01. The sequence goes on from JAISDB010000173.1 coordinate 729, forward strand.
GCATTGTTGATGCTGTTAATTGCGGCGGATATATTCTTGGCGACGAAGGCAGTGGCGCAGTACTCGGACGTAACCTTCTGAACGCTTTTCTTAAACGCGACCTGTCGGAAAAAATTCACGCCGATTTAGTGAAAAATCATAATCTTTCGTATGGATATATTGTCGAAAAAGTTTATAAAACGCCAATGGCAAATACGTGGATGGCAGGCTTTACAAAGTATCTCAATGAAAATCAGAACGAGCCCTGTATCCGTAAAATTATAGTAGAAAGCTTTAAGGCATTTTTTGAAAAAAATGTTGAAAAATATGCCGGTTACAAAAATTATCCTGTGCATTTCATAGGGTCGATAGCGTACCATTTCAAACCGATACTGGAAGAAATTGCCAAATGCAGGCAAATCACAATCGGCAATATAATTCAGGCGCCTGTAACCGAACTGGCAAATTATCACAAAAAATATTCATTTAATTGATAAACTAAATAATATCAGCATAAATGCAAAAAGTTACAGAACAGCCGTCGCATTATGACAATCTTGAGCAGATGAGCACTCATGATTTGCTTGTAAATATCAACGACGAAGATAAAACAGTTCCCTTGGCAGTAGAAAAATGTATTCCGGAAATAGAAAAGCTGGTAGATGGAATTATTGACCGCATGTATCAAGGCGGACGATTATTTTATATCGGAGCAGGAACAAGCGGACGCCTCGGCATTCTTGATGCATCCGAAATTCCTCCTACCTACGGAGCGCCGTTTGAACTTATTATAGGACTCATAGCAGGCGGCGATACGGCAATTCGCCGTGCAGTCGAATCGGCTGAAGATAAAATTGATGGCGCGTGGAAAGATATGGCTCAATATAATCCTACAGTTGATGATATTCTGGTTGGAATTGCCGCATCGGGAACTACTCCTTATGTGATTGGAGGATTGCGCGATGCTCGAAATCACGGATTGCTCACGGCAAGCATAACATGTAATCCCGAATCACCGGCAGCTGCCGAAGCCGAAATAAAAATCGAAGTTGTTGTAGGTCCCGAATTTGTTACGGGAAGTACGCGTATGAAATCGGGAACAGCGCAGAAACTTGTGCTTAACATGATTTCAACGGTAACGATGGTAAGGCTCGGCAAAGTTAAAGGAAACAAAATGTTTGACATGCAGCTTTCAAACAAAAAACTTGTTGACAGGGGAAGCCGAATGATAGCGGAAGAAACGGGATTATCATACGACGAGTCTAAACGGCTGTTACTGCTGTACGGTTCCGTTCGCAATGCAGTGAGCGAATTTAACAAGTCAAAGCATAACAATAAATTATAAAAATATTCAAACCTGATGGACAGCGAACTTTCGTCGATATTGCTGAATGTTGCCGTAGATGAATTTGCAAAACTGCCCGGCATAGGAAGAAAAACCGCTTTGCGTCTGGTTTTGCACTTACTGAAACAGCCTGCAGAAGATGTCGAAAAGTTTGGAAATGCGTTTATCAGGCTTCGAAACGAAATAAAGCACTGTAAAATATGCAATAATCTTTCCGATAGCGATGTTTGTGAAATATGTTCGAATCAGCGTCGCAGTCAAAATATAATTTGCGTTGTAGAAAGTATTCGCGATGTTTTATCTATCGAACGGACTCAGCAGTTCAACGGACTGTATCACGTTTTGGGCGGTATAATTTCGCCAATGGACGGAATTGCGCCGGGCGACCTGAATATCGACCTGCTTGTGCAGCGCGTTAAAAACGGAAATGTAAAAGAAGTTGTACTCGCATTGAACACAACTATGGAAGGCGAAACAACCTGTTATTATCTGCACAAAAAAATATCGGCATTGAATGTTGAAATAACTGCGCTTGCACGCGGAGTAAATTTTGGCGATGAGCTTGAATATACGGATGAACTGACTTTGGGAAAATCAATACTTAACAGGCAGCCGTTTATAAAATGATAAATGATAAATGATAAATGATAAATTATAATTAACAATTAACAATTAACAATTAACAATTAACAATTAACAATTAACAATTAACAATTAACAATTAATAATTGACAAATTAAATATTAATATAAAATATGTAAAATAATGAATGCAACAATCTTACTAATCACATTTTTTGCCTACACGGCATTGCTTTTTTTCATAGCGTGGGCAACATCGCGTAAAACAGACAACCAGTCATTTTTTACCGGAAATCGGAAATCAAACTGGTTTCTGGTGGCTTACGGAATGATTGGCGCATCGCTTTCCGGCGTTTCGTTCATGTCGGTTCCGGGAGATGTTTACAACAATAATTTCCATTATTTGCCAATGCTTCTGGGTTTTCTTGTCGGATACGGAGTTATAGCCTTTGTGCTTTTGCCTCTGTATTTTAAAATGAATTTAACATCAATCTATACTTATCTCGACAAACGATTTGGCAATTACAGCTACAAAACAGGAGCATCGTTTTTTATACTTTCTCGCTTGCTGGGCGCAACGGTACGCACGTTTTTAGTTGTATTTGTATTATATCATTTCGTTTTGAAAGATATTGGAGTTCCATTCTGGATTGCTGCTGTGGTATTTGTAGGAATTGTAATTCTTTATACAATGCGCGGCGGCGTAAAAACAATAGTTTGGACAGACATGATGCAAACCACTTTTATGATTGTGGCAATAATTGCAGCCGTAATATTTATTTGCAACGAACTCAACTGGAACATAGGCGAAATGTTTTCGCGCATAATTCACGATGAACATTCCGAAGTCTTCAATACTAATTGGAGCGCGCCGAAACACTGGATAAAACAGTTTGTCAGCGGAGCGCTTGTGCCTATTGCAATGACAGGACTTGACCAGGCAATGATGCAAAAAAGTTTAAGCTGTAAAAATATTCGTCAATCACAAAAAAACGTGATAACATCGGTAGCGATGATGATTCCCGTAAATATTTTATTTCTTACGCTTGGCGCAATTCTGGCGATATATATCAACGAAAATCCTATGTTGATAGAGGCTGTCACAAACGCATCGGGCAAATTTGAAGCAGACAAAATATTTCCTGTTGTTGCATTCAGTCTTAAAAGCATTGTAGGAATTTTCTTTTTTATAGGATTGATTTCGGCGGCTTATCCCACCTGCGCCAATGCTCTCACATCGCTGACAACATCAAGTTGTATTGACATTCTTGATATGGAAAAACGAGCTTGGAGCGATGAACGCAAACGGAAAATCAGGTTGCAGGTTCAGTTTGTTTTGGCGATATTGTTTGTTTTGCTGATAATAATGTTCAATATTCTCAAAAACGATGCCGTAATAAACATGGTTTATCAGATTGCCGCATATACTTACGGACCTTTGCTGGGACTGTTCATGTTTGGAATAATGACAAAAATGAAAACGTTTGACAAAGCCGTACCTGCCATTTGCGTTGCGGTACCTGTAATATGTTTTGCTATCGAAAAGTATGTTTTCAGTTTCGGATTTTCGCTGATTTTGCTTTGTGCGGCGCTGACTTTTGCAGGAATGTTTATTTTTTCAAAGAAAAACACAAAGTCTGTAAATATTTAGTTGCTCCTTTAAAAGAGTACAAATTATTTATTAACAAATAATTATAAATGATTTATGCCCTTTTTAAATGGCAACTAAATAGTCGCTCCTTAACAATTAAATTTATGCTGCGGAGTAATAAAAATTTTGCGAAAAAAATAATCGAAAAATAATTTGTAAAAAGTTTTCTTTGAGTTTTCCATCATCTTTTTCAGATTCCATGCTGTTGCTGCCATAAAAGCATTAATTAACTCAAGTTGCTATTTATACGGTTAGAGTATAAAATAAAAGTCAATTCACTAACTTTGTGGTTTTCAAACCTAAAAGATAGGAGGGGTTGACCATGATTATAAAAACCGTTGCAATATACGCATTTTTTGATGATATATTAGACATCTTCGGGAAAAGAATAGTAAACCAAATTAATATTATATAAAGCAGCAATCAGGTTATAATTCAAATGCAAGATTTTCCTTCGGTTTAGATATTGTTCGGCAGGAATCCTGAATATTTCGGCATTATTACCAAAAATATATACCAAATCAACAATGCTCTTTCCTGTCGATACAAATTAGCAAGTGATAATTAACAAGTCATGTTCGAAGGAACAGCTACCTGATGAACGCCTGCAGCATTGGTATCTGATTTGGAATATCCCGTGCATTCGGCACGTTATCGATTTTCCATTTACCGTTTTCAATCACAAATGCAATATCGGCAGTGAATGTCTGTTCAAAAAGCGATACTTTTACCTTAAGCGTTGCCGTTTGTCCGGCTTTTGAGATATTTTCTTCTACAATATCGTATTGGGCTGTTTGCATTGTAGCGGCGACAAGGTTTTTCTGAAGCTTCATTTCGGAATCTTCAAATTTCTGTTTCACCACGTCCACATAAGCAATATTTCGCTGCGACAGACATTCTTTTATCGCATCGTAATTGAAATTTGAACAGGCAGAATAACATTCCGCCAGAACATCGCGTGGCGTCGCTTTTGATTTATCTGTTTGTGCCGGACAATGAAAAGCTGTCACTGCGCACAGGGCAAGAGCAAATAATTTTTTAAAATTTTTCATATTAAATCATTTAATTATACATAATAAACAGTATAAGCACAAATAATGCCAAACTGAATGTAGCCGCTAAAACTCCTTTCACTGACAACATTCGATTTGTTTGCAGGAAAATGTAGAATGGCAAAAGGTTTGAACACAGCGAGAGGCTTAATATTTTCGGCGCAAAAGTTATGAGATATTTAAATCCGAGATATTGAATTTGCGGCGAATTGCTATATCTTAAATACATTGCAATCGCAAAAACAGCAAGCGGAAGCAGTAATCCGACTATCAATCCGAGCGATAACCTGTCATATTTTTTTTGCATGGCTGTATGTTTTTACAAATTCCATTTTTTTATTTTATCAATGTCATCGTAATTTGTCATGTCCAAAGTTTGCGGAACTATTGTTACATAACCTTTTGCAAGCCACGACTCGTCGGTATCGTCGGCATCAGGTTCTTCGTTTACATAATCGCCTGTGAGCCAGTAATAATCAATACCGCGAGGATCAGTTCGCCTTTCAAATTCTTCGCGCCACACGCCTTTTGCCTGACGGCAAATCTTTATGCCTTTTATTTCCTGCAGCGAAAGTTTTGGAAAATTTACATTAAGGTAACTGTTGATTCCGAAATTTTTACTTAATACGCAGTCAATAATTTTTCGCCCAATCGGGATACAGGCAGAAAAATCGGCATCAGGCATGTAATCGCATAGTGAAAAACCTATTGACGGCGTTTTGTACATTATTCCTTCGGTTGTTGCGGCAAGCGTTCCCGAATACAATACGCTCGCCGACGAGTTTGAACCGTGATTGATTCCCGAAACCAAAAGGTCGGCTTTCCTGTCGGGCAATATATGTGAAAATGCAAGTTTCACGCAATCTGTCGGCGTGCCTGTGCAGGCATATATTTTGATGTTTTCTTCTTCGCGTATTTTTTTCATCCTTACAGGAGTATTTATGGTTACCGCCTGCGACATTCCCGAATTTACCGCAAACGGCGCAAGCACGTAAACATCGCCGTAAGGCTGTACCATTTCAATGAGAGCCGCTATTCCCTTAGAATTGACGCTGTCGTCGTTTGTTACAAATATTCGCAGTTGTTTTTTATGTTTATAATTCATACTGTTTCGATTTTTTCATTTTTGTATAATCCGTTTTCCTTAATATATTTGCCGAGCGCGGGTGAAATAAAGGCGTTCATGTTTTTTCCTGTGCCTGTGCTTTCGCGAATAAATGTTGACGATATTTCAATTATCGGCGCATCCCAAAGTTCGGCTCTGTATTTGCTGCACAACGCTTTTGCATCGTATCCCAGTCGCGGATAAACATAAACAGTATAATCAGACAGGATTTTTTGATATTCGCGCCACCGTTCGATGCCGTGAAGGCTGTCGGCGCCCATTATCACACAAAATTCGCAACCGGAATTTTCGTTTACAAGCGTTTCAAGCGTATTAACTGTGTATGACGGTCGAGGCAATCGCATTTCGATATCGCAAACGCATATTGATAAATTCAAGTTTTTCACGGCAATCTGCGCCATTGCAATGCGATGTTCTTCACCGGCAAGCGAACCTTTGCATTTCAGCGGATTTTGCGGACTGACAACAAGCCACACTTCGGCAAAATCACCAAACGCAACAGCATAATTTGCTATCGCCAAATGACCGATATGTATGGGATTAAAAGAACCGAAAAATAAACCGATGCGTTTTTTACTATGCATAAAATCATAAAAATTAATTTGCAAAGATACAATTTCAATTACAAATAAAAAAAACGCACAGAGTGTGCATGTCAATACGTTTTAAAAATTATTACAGTGTAACGGACAAAAGTAATGCCGAATTTTTGCACGATTTTAATTCGCATGGGAAATAATTTTTTATTCATTAGTTTTCAGTTGTAAATTTTTACCGGTAATTCAGATTACGAAGGACAGCAAAAGTCACATTGACTTTCATGACGGAGAGATTTTGTCCGATGGCGCGTAACATCCGATTTATTTTAGAAATATATTAATCAATTTTCAGATTTTCCACAATGTTAAATCCCTACCTGCTACCTTTTGCGCCTCATCCGCATTGTGAAAACCTTCTCGATATTTATCCGCATGCAATCCGCATTGTGGAAACCTTCTCGATACTTGTCCGCATGAAATCCGCATTGTGGAAACTTTCCCAATACTTATCCGCATGCAATCCGCACTGTAAAAATATTGCCGACTACGGTCTGCAAACTTTCTGCATTGTGGAAAATTTTCAAATAATTATTTTCAAGGTATCCACATTGTGGAAAATTTCATTAAATGCTTTTATATAATATGCTCAAATGACAGAAACTGCATGTCTTCAAATTATATACTATGATGTTATCGGCACATTCAGAAGCATAAAAAAACATAACGATAACCGTTATGTTTTTTGCTGATAATCATTTTTATAAAATCAATATTATTTCAACAAATTCAGACATTCATAATAAGTAAAACCTACAAAATTGTCGATTATCAGGTCGGCGTTGCCTGTTTCCTGTATTGCCCGGCGCGAATTGGTTGTGGCAAGCGCTGCAACTTTCATTTTTGCGCTTCGTCCGGCTTCAATTCCTGCAAACGAATCTTCAAAAACGATACAGTCGCTTACATTCGCCCTTAAATCTTCGGCAGCCAGCAAATAACACTGCGGGTCGGGTTTTGAACGTGTTACTCGATTGGCTGTAACCACAGTATCGAACCACGAATGCATGTTGAATTTTTTTATAATCCGTTCAAGTTTTACATCGTCCGAACTGGTTACCAGTCCTGTTTTTACACCTCGCAATCTCATTTGCATTATAAAATTTTCTGCGCCTGCAATTAACGGACATTCCATAGCGGTTTCAAATTTAACGCATTCCGAAACAATTTTATTCTGCTCATCTGCCGATAAATCCGAAAAATACGTGTTCATTATTTGCGACGTTGTCTGTCCTTTTACCTTACCTGCAAAGTTATGTCCGAGATTATACAGTTCGCCCCGGCTTCCCCAAAATTTGTCGTATTGAGGTTCGGAGTCAATTATTACTCCGTCCAAATCGAACAGGAGAGTGAAAAACGAAGAGTGAAGAGTGAAATGTGAAGAGTTATTTTCATTTTGTTTTGCTGTCTTTAACGTATTTGCCAATAAGGAAATGATTTCATCAATGTCTGCCGACAAACTTTCATATACGCTTTTCTCAATATATTTTGTTGCAGAAAGCAGTTTTATCAAATAATTTGTTTCATCTGCTTTTTCCAGCGCCATGCTCATTTTCGACATGAAATACGCACGACTTTGTGCAAATGCAGCTTCACAGACTAACGCTCCTATTTCAGTTCCCGAATGTAATATCTGCTTGCTCAAAACATAATCTTTTTGATTTCTCTTTAGGTATTGTGATAACTCGAAAACACGCACGGCAAACGCACAACTTTTATCTTTAAGAATACTTTTTTTCATGTCTGATTCTTAACTGATAACTCTTCACTCTTCGTTCTTAACTTTTTAGTAGCCGAATATTTCTTCCTGTTTTAAAAACTTAATTTCGCCGAGCTGACGTATTTTATTCAAATCCAGTTCCTTTGAATTTGTCAGTATTCCGTAGAAATATGTGCGGTTTTTTATCCATTTTTCCTGAAATGCCTTAACATCGGCAAGCGTCATATTTTGAACGTTTTCGTAAACCGATTTGTCTCTGTCATAATCTACGCCCATGTCTTTTGCATCCATGTACGCCCAGAGAACATTGTCTTTTATTGTGCGCTCGGTGCTAAGCCGCGCAATAAGCGCTTTCTTTGCAATGTTAAATGCAGCTTCGCTTTCGGGCATATTTTCTATTATGTCTTCAAAAGCATCGACTGCATTTGATACCTTGTCGTTTTGCGATATAATGAACGCCGTGAAAAGATAAGGACGGCTTGCTCTTGTAGGTTCGCTCAAATATGCGCTTGCCGAATATGCCAGACTGCGGGCTTCGCGCATTTCCTGAAATACTATGGAATTCATGCCGCCTCCAAAATATTCGTTATATAAAGCAACATTTGCATCGTTGGCTACATCAAACTTGTCGCCGCGATTTGAATACTGTACGTAATAAGTATTCTTTGCGTCGTATTCGGCTATGAAAACTTTATTTTCCGGAGTTTCCGCATATTTATATTCTATTTTTTCGGTAATCGGAACAAGCGTTTCGGGCGTTTTGTGATATTTGTTAATTGCTTCAACAACATCTTTGCTCGACATTGGTCCATAATATAATACCGTATGTTCTTTTGTTGTCAGGTCTTTGATTTTTGCAATCAAATCGGCGGATTGAAGCGCATTTAACGCATCATTCGACAGTGTTGTAGTTTTAATATAATCTCCTCCTAAAGTCAAATAACGGCGCAATGCGGCAAAATTTGCACGCTGATTGAGCTTTGAGTCTTTACGCGATTTTTGTATGTCAAATTTAAGATTTTCGAGAACTTCGTCGTTTGGCTGTGCATCGCTTAAAAGTTCTTCCACAAGTTCCATTGCTTTCGGCATGTTTTCGCTTAATCCTCTTATGCTCAAATAGCATCTTTCGGCGCCTGCGCTTGCGCTGAACGAACATGCCGTATTATAAAATTCCTTTTTTATTTCTTCCGGCGATTTGGTGCCTGTTCCGAGATAGTCAATATAACTGAAAGCGGTTCCTATTGTTGCATCGCTGTTACTGCCTGTTTCAAAAACATATTGAAGCCTGAACAAATCGGTAGTTTCGTTTTTCTTGTACAGTACCTGAATATCTGATTTTGCTGCAGTTTTTTCCATGTCTGTGTTGAAATCAACAAAAACAGGATCGACAGGCTTCACCTGTGCGTTTTGTATTTCCTGCAAAAAATCGCTTTGTGCATCGCGATTCGTAGCAATAGGCGTAATCTGCGGCTTGTCGATTTTCTTTTCGTCGGGATCCTGTCCCTGACGCTTGTAAACTACAACATAATTGTTATCGCCGAATTTTTCATTTGCAAATTTCACAACGTCATCTTTTGTGATTTTTTCCAGGCGGCTGATAATATTCACCTGTTTTTCCCAGTCGATGCCATCTATGAATGAATTTACAAAAATACTTGCACGACCATCGTTGGAATCAAGATATTGCATTATCGACAGTTTGTAATTGTCTATACTTGCTTTCAACAGCGTTTCGTCGAAATCGCCGTTGCGGAGTTTTGCAATCTCTGCAAGCAGCAAATCCTTAGCTTCGTCGAGCGTTTGACCTTCTTTTGGCGTTGCCTGTACAAACAACATTCCGTAATCGGTTAACATTGCTTCATAAGCATAAGCATTCAGAACCTTTTGCTGCTGCATAAGATTAATGTCAATCAATCCTGCCTGACCGTTATATAAAATGCTTGAAGTGATATTTGCCAAATCGGCGTCATCGCTGCTGGCAGCGTCAAGCCGCCAAGCCAGAGCAACTCTTGCTGCTTCAACGCCTGTTACATTTTTAACAACCGGCGCTGTGATCGGTTCTGCGGGTTTAAATTCGAGTTTGGGAAGATTTTCGTTCGGTTTCAATTCTCCGAAATATTTTTTGATGATATTTATTGTTTCATCAGGGTCGAAATCACCCGAAAGGCATATTGCCATATTGTTGGGAACATACCATTGCTTGTAAAAATTTTTGATGTTTATGATAGATGGATTTTTCAGCTGTTCCTGAGTTCCTATTACTGTTTGCGTTCCGTAAGGATGGTTTGGATACAGTCCTGCCAGAATATTGTCAAATATTTTGTCGCTATCGTATGTCAAATACAGATTGTATTCTTCGTAAACTGTTTCCAGTTCGGTATGAAATCCGCGAATGACAACATTTGCAAATCTGTCGGCTTGAATTTTAGCCCAGTTTTCAATCTGATTGCTCGGAATATCTTCGGTGTAACAGGTAACATCGTAACTTGTATAAGCGTTTGTTCCGTTTGCGCCTATTGCCGACATCAGCTTGTCGTATTCGTTTGGAATTGCAATCGTTGATGCTTCATAGCTTATGCTGTCTATTTTAGCGTAAAGCGCTTTACGTTCCGCATCATCTTCTGTTTTGCGATATGTTTCAAACAGATTTTCGATTTCATCGAGCAATGGTTTTTCGGCTTCGTAATTTGTGGTGCCGAAATTTGTAGTTCCTTTGAACATCAAATGTTCAAAATAATGAGCCAGTCCTGTAGTTTCGGCAGGGTCGTTTTTGCTGCCTGCTCTCACTGCAATGTAGGTTTGAATACGCGGCTGTTCCTTGTTCACCGCCATGTAAACTTTCAAACCGTTGTCCAGCGTGTAAATACGAGCCTTTATAGGGTCATTTTTTACACTTTCATAATCTTTCGTGCTGCACGAAACTGTTGCAATTACCAAAATAAGTATTGCCATTAAATTAAATTTTACTTTCATAATTTTATTATAAAATTTTATATTTATTATATCCGACAAAATTAGTGTTTTAATTCGTAATAAACACTATTGATGCGAAATAATTAATAATAAACAATGAATAATTGACAATTATGCCTGAAAAAATTAGCAAGTTTGGATTAATTGATTTTGTCAGGAGTTGCAGTTCGGTAGAAAATAATGTTTCAGCGTACAAATACACGCAGATTACTGATGCCGACTTGAAAAACCGTCGCTGTTCCGCGTGTAAAGTATTCATGGTTGACAGCAATTCCACCGAACTTTAATCTCTACGGATATTTTTATTTAACATTTACGATTTTAAATTTAATTATTTATCATCATTTTTCAATCATTTTTTAACACTTCTAAAATTTTTTTTGTCTTATAATTTACATTATATTTTTATTTTAACGTACGAAAGTAATTATATTTTAGAATATTACAAAATTTAATAAAATTTCATAAATTTTTAAAAACTCATTTATATA
>JAISDB010000097.1 GCA_031265155.1 Prevotellaceae bacterium
GAAATTCCGTCCCGACCAATTGGCAAGGTATTGTATTTTGATGATGTTCCGCTTATGCGGGTAGGCGAAAGTCTGACACGGATGTCCGATGAAATGTATCTTTCCATTATTCGGGAACAGGAGCCGGATTTTTCGGCTACCGTTTGCGAAGGACTGACTTTTGAGGATTTGGACGCGGACGCAATTTCGGTAATGAAAGAACGCTATGCCATAAAACAGGAAAATCCTGCTTTCAGGACTCTGCCCGACATGCAGATTTTTTCCGATTTGGAACTGACCGAAAAAGGCAAGTTCAATTATGCCGCATTGCTTTTGCTTGGTACGCGGAAAGCCCTTCGGAAATACCTGCCCAATGCAGCGGTTACGGTCGAATACCGTTTAGACCATTCCATGATTCCCTATACGGCAAGGCAGGAGTTTCAAGAGCCGCTGTTTTTGGCGATAGACAAAATCTGGGCTTATATCAACCAGCCGGCGAGCAATCCGCTGTTGCACATTCGCGACAAATTCAATATCTACGATATTAAAAGTTTTAATGAAGAGGTTATCCGTGAAGCGATTATAAACTCATGTGTACATAGGAGCTACCGTTTTCCCGACGATGTGTTTATCAAACAATATCCCGACGAGATTGTCATCACCAATGCAGGCGGTTTCCCTCCGGGCGTATCGAAAGAAAATATCCTGATAATCAACAGCCGTCCGCGCAGCAAACGCCTGACCGAAGTGTTGCAAAAAACCGGATTTATCGAACGCTCGGGGCAGGGCGTCGATAAAATGTTCTATCTCTGTTTGATGGAGAGCAAACCCTTGCCGGATTATTCCCATACCGACACAACACAGGTGGATTTGCGCCTGAAAGCCAAAATCATAGACAATGCGTTTTATCTGTTTGTCAATAAAATACAGAGCAACAGGACGGACAAACTGAATGTATTTGACCTGCTGACATTAGACAAAGTGCGGCAGGGTATTTCAACGGATTTGCCCGAAGCGTCGGTCGAAAAATTGCAGCGTGAAGGGTTGATAAGATCATTAAGCGCGGCCGATAAAAAATACGTTTTGGGTGATTTGTATTATGAAACGGCACAACAACCGGCATATATAAAAGACTATCGGTTAATGGATTTGCAGATTGTGGCGGGATGCTTTGAGAAAACAAAAGAGGTTTCGATGAAAAATTTTGTGGATGCGTTTGGAAACATTCTGACACGGGAGCAAATAAAATCATTGATATACCGACTGGAGAATGACGGTTTGATTGTAACTGATGGAGTTGGCCGGTGGACTGTCTATAAATTGTCGGATAAAATTGACGACAGGCAAAATATCCTGAAACAATTCCAATTCCACATAGAAGCCTGAAAATTCCACATAGAAAGTCGTTTTTTAGAGACCTTATTTAATTAATATATTAATTATGAGCTATTTTCAATTCCACATAGAAACGGCTTAAATCCACATAGAAATTGATTTTATGCCGTATCGAAAGAAATTTACTGCTGCAAATAAGCGAATATTCCATGCAACACAATTCCAATTCCACATAGAACGGCGAAAATTCCACATAGAGACCTGTTTTTGTATATGTTTTTCGAGTTAATCAACTCAAATTCAATGCCATTCCAATTCCACATAGAACGACTAAAATTCCTTATAAGAATTGATTAACGATTGACGGTAAAAATCCGACTCCGGCGCAACTTGACGACATCACCGGCGCAACTTGCAGCCATCCCGCGAAAAACCGCTGACTGTTATCCTGTTTCATCCTACTTTTGCGGCGCATTAATATTGATGCATCACTAAAATTCAAAGTATATGGATGACAAGTTAAAAGACATGGACGTGTTACTGGTCAGGGAAAAGGGCAGTAACGAACTGAAAGTTGCCGGCAAAGACGGCAAGGCGAAAGTCGTAAAACCGGAAGACGGGGATAATCCCGATCTGTTCAAAATCAACATGCGAGGCAACCTGATTGAAAACTTCTTTGAGAATTTCAAGCGGCAGGTAAAAGACCCGACGCGCTTCGAGTTCTTCCGCGTTCCGGCGGAGAAGTTTCAGGAAGTTGTAAAGAAATTGCAGGAGGCGTTTCAAAACCCCGACAAGCCGAAAAACAAAAAGCTTTTGGACATGCACCGCGTGGAGCCGGAAGATTTTTTGAAAAAACAGGCGGAGAAACAGACGGCGGAACAATCACAAACACAGTTACAACCACAGAGACAGTCCCAAACGGCAGGCGATGCAAAAACATACGCCGTCAACCCCGACATTGTGGACTGGGGAAAATTCGAGAGGTTCGGCGTAACCCGCGAATCGCTGGAAAAAAGCGGCAATCTTGACAAACTGCTTGATTATCAAAAAACGAATCTTATTCCCGTCTCCATGATACTTTAATATCTCTGAATTAATCAACTATTTCGGGACGGTGTGCGAAAATAATTCAATTACCATTTCGTGCATATCCTCGAAATGGTATGCGTCAATCCGGCGGCGTTAGGATTGTGTGATTGCTATTCAGGCGAACAGCCCGTACCAGATATGGATAATGACAAATTGACAAACATTTTAGCGACCTTGTAAGTTGTTGATTTATAAATACAGCGACCAAACGCGACCGTTTAGCGACCCATAAAACGGTCGCGTTTTATTTTAATTATCCGCTGTTGACGGCTGTTTGTCGCCTTGAGAACTTTTGTTGCTTTGATTTGCCATGATTGATTGTTTATGTGTATATTTGCACTCGAAAATGCTTTATATTAAATCGTTTAAAATTGTCGTTACTATGGATAAAGATGATAGGGGTAAGCTTAACTTAATACTTTGGATTCAGATATGTACATTTGCCATGCTGGCGGTTTTAATGTTATGTGGCAGGTCTCCCGCGTAATCGCTTCCTTGCATTATCGTAAATGATCGCTTGAAGCCTGTTGAAGTCGTCGCCGGAAAAGTTCTTTCTGCGCCGGCATCTTGGGCATTCAAACCCGGATTGACCGTTTTCCCAGCAGTCAACCCGCATCATGATTGTATCATCTTCCGGGCAAAACATACAGACACCGTCTATATGATTTAAATACTCGTTCCATTTCCACGCCCACTTGTCCCCGTTTATCGTATCCGATGTATAATCGGCAAAAGGGTGCTTCTTTGTTTTTTCCGGCTCTGGCAGTAGCCGGATAATTAGATATATTATCCCTAAAAAAAGCAATATCACCCAGATTTTTATTTCGTAGTTCATGATCTTTAACAGCCAGCCCCATAACCAACAAAATGGAGTATAGGGATCGCTTGTAAGCTTTTCTGATATAACGGTTATTGCCACTCCTGTAATAATAGTTCCAATAACCCCAATAGCCCAATTTTTCAATTTCTTTTTCATTTCATTGGTTTAATGGTTTATGCTGTTAGTATTCTTTATATTTGGCGTTCTATTACTTCGCTTCTTAAACTTTTCGCTTATATCAAAAATTATTCCTTATCTTTGCATCATGATAGTGTTTCCAGTATGGTATACACTGTCAGAGTGATAATTCCTAAAACGAGTAAAGACAATGAAAGCTTTTCACAAACTAAAGTCCTTTTTTTCGTGGGAGAAAAAACATCCAAAGTATCGCCGCGACCGTTTATTGCGGCTTCAACTGCGTTATAGTGATCTCGACGCGCCCGCTCGAAAATCATTGCATGGTCATATACTACTATTCCGGCAAGCAGGATTCCAAGTGCAAGAAGTACCACTGAAAGCAGAAATACCAGACGAATATGCAGGCATGATGAGCTACTGGTGTGAAGGGAAACTAAAATGCCAAAGATACTTGAAGATACGAGTAGAACGTGTCGAAAGAAAGTATCTCGCTTTTGAATCGCCTCTCTGCCAAGCCCTGCCTGAATCAATTTCTGATTTTCAATCTCCTGATTATTCATATTTACCTCCTTTTGATGTAAGTTGCGGGATTCTTGTTGTGTAATTTTTCTTATTGCCTTTTTCTTTCATGATTTCTGATTTTTAGCTGTTGATTGACTGTATGCGTATATGTTGATAAACGCGAGTAGGGTCGTTGTAAATAATACTTTTTTCATGACGGTGATTATGCGTTCGCTCATCCGATATAGGTTTTTACGATCTCT
>JAISDB010000021.1 GCA_031265155.1 Prevotellaceae bacterium
TGTGGAAGAATTTACCGACCGGAACGTGGAATTGGCGCTGGTTGAAACACTTTTCAGCAAATCATTCTGCGAAGCATTCGCTGAAAAACAGTCAATAGCAGAACGTGTAACATATACGGATAGTTACCTCGTCAGCCTTCTCCCCTGCCTGTATCGTTCCGACAGGCAAATCATCCGTGCTGTTGACATGATTTACCTTGCAAAAGGACAACTGCCTCTCGCCGCCGTCGCTTCCGACATTTGCCTTTGCCAACGGCATTTTGAGCGTAAATTCAAATCGGCGATTGGCATAAGCCCCAAACTGTTTGCAAAAATATTCAGGTTCAAATATGCCCTGCGATGCCTGAAAAACTACCCGCACAAAGACCTGCTTGATGTTGCCATAGAATGTGGATACTACGACCACTCACACCTCATCAAGGATTTCAAAACACTGTCGGGAGATGTCCCAACCGACCTCCGCCGATAAAGAAAGTCGATTTTTTACACTTCCCATTGTGTCGCTTATCGTAATTTTGCAAAAAATATCAGCAATATGAAGTACGATTTTATACAGGCGCACTGCCTTGCAAAAAGAGGCGCGGAAGAAGATTACAAACAGGAATGGGACGCCATTCGCTATGCCATTCGCGGCAAAATGTTTGCCCTGGTTTGCAATGACGGCGAAGGAACCCCGATTATTTCCGTCAAGCACGAGCCTGAACACGGGATAGAGCTGCGGGAAAAATACCCCGACATCGTGCCCGGATACTACCTGAACAAAATGCACTGGAGTTCGGTATTTTTGAATGGAAACGTGCCCGAAGAAGTTTTGAAGCAAATGCTGGACAACTCGCATGAGTTAGTTTTTAGTTCGTTAAGCAAGAAAATTCAGAATGAAATTTTAAACTCATAAATATATTAAAGATGAAATTAAACAAGTTAACCCCCAATTTCGCAGTAGCCGACATTCGGCAGACGGTACAGTTCTATCGCGAAAACATGGGTTTTGAGCTGGTCATGGCTGTTCCCGCAACGCAGGACGGCGTGGATACACAGCTTTCCGGAGACAAAGAGTATGTGTATGCAATGATGCAAAGGGAACAGGTCGAACTGATGTTCCAGCAGCGGGACAGCTTTATTGAGGACGTTCCTCTTGCCGGTAACGAGCCTGTTGGCGCAAGCGTTTCTTTTTTCATGCAGGGAAAAGACATTGAGCCGTTTTATGCCGGATTGAAAAACAGGAATATTCAGGTTTCCGACTTGAAGCTGACGTGGTACGGCGTAAAGGAATTTTACATGAAAGACAATAACGGCTATATTTTGGGGTTTGCCGAAGAAGCAGAAAAATAATTAAATTTAGAAATCATGTCAGAAGAAAAGGGCACCATTCATGCAATCGCTTTATTGAAAATCGCCGAAAAACATACAGGTGATAGAAAAAATAAAAAAACACCCGAAAATAAATAACAGCAAAGTATTAATCAATTAATTTATAGATATATGGAAGATTCTGTTAAAAATTCAGTCAATGCCGTGGCGCCCGGCAATATCACGGAAGGCGTCCTTGCCAACATTCGCCGCTGGCACGGCAGCATCGATGACCAGTTCAGCAACATTGACAACCTTGTCAACCTCGTCAACGAACATCAGACAACATGGCCGATGCCGTCCGACCTGCTTCAGCAGCTCACCGGCAACCGCAACCAGCTACAGACGCTGATAAACAAATGCCGTACCACCGCAGCGTCGCAGGCAGACCGCACACTTCGCAACACGCTGCTAAAATCGACCGCAGGCCTCTGCCTGCTTAACGTAAAGATATGGGCGTACAGCGAATTTGCCGCAGGCGTCATAACAGTCAAATATGTATTTTGCTTACTTAAATATTTTGGTAATTAAAATAATAGATATATCTTTGCCGCCATATTAAACAACTAAAATTTATATAATATGAAAAAGAGAGTAGTTATATTGGCGAGAGTTTCAACTGCAAATCAAAATACTGACAGTCAGTTGAATGAATTAAAAAAGTTAATTGAAAGTGATGGTTATCAATTAGATGAATGTATCATAATTGACAAGCAGGAAAGCGCGACAAAGGATGAGGAGAGCAAAGTTGTTAAGGAACTCATACAGGTAATAGAAACAAATCAGATTGAGAAAATTGTAGTATTTGAACTGTCAAGACTGTCACGAAGGGTAGAAGTACTTGAAAATCTGAAAGCACTCTTCATTAAACATTCCATATCACTGCATTGCAAAGTTGAAGGCGTATTTAATTTCAATTCTGATACGGATATGTCAAAACTTATTGTATATGATATATTTAAAAATATGTGCGCCCAGGAGGTCAGGATAAGAAAGGAAAGAACGAAGCGCGGAAAAGATAAATCAGCCTCCGAAAATAGATTTTTAGGCGGTAAAATCTTATACGGTTATGATGTTGATGATAATAAGAATTTTATTATTAATAATCAGGAAGCAACTATTATCCGAAAATTGTTTGAAACATATTCAAAGGG
>JAISDB010000143.1 GCA_031265155.1 Prevotellaceae bacterium
CTCAAGCACGAAGAAGACGCCAAAGAATTTGCGGGAAAGATAGCTGCAATGGAATATGCCGTGAGAAATATTACAAACCTGTTTAAATAGATTAGCTATATGAAACGAAAATTAAAATACCTGCTCCCCTTGCTGCTTTGTTCTACGCTTGCTTTTTCCCAATCTCAAAAGTCGGCGCGCAACTTTGTTGCCCTGGGCAAAATCGGCGATGCCATTGTGGAATATGCACTTTTAGCGCCAAAGGCATCCTCCGGCAAGGCGGAAATAATGTTGGAATATGCCTACGCTTTGGCGTTGGGCGGCATGACCGAAAACGCACTGGTGTATATCGACAGAGCAAACTTTCTGGGCGGTGGCGCAGATTTTCCTTTCTACGCCTCGCAGGTGTTGTCGCTTGCCGGGCTGGATTCGCTTGCTGCGGAGTTTTGGACAGATGCGGAAAAAGCGCCCGGGTGGATTGCGCCGTATTACAAAAAACTTTACGGGCAACATGAGCAACAGTTCAACTTTGAAACGTTTGACCCCGATTCAGTCTACCTGCGTGCCAATCAAATTGCCGGACAGGGGATGTTTGTGCAGG
Source organism: Prevotellaceae bacterium (assembly GCA_031265155.1). Classification (GTDB taxonomy): domain Bacteria; phylum Bacteroidota; class Bacteroidia; order Bacteroidales; family UBA932; genus JAIRKV01. The sequence continues at coordinate 581 of JAISDB010000143.1, forward strand.
CGGTTGTGCTGTATGAAGATGTGAAATTCTTCATTGAAGGCTACGATAATGAGTTTTTGCCTTATGTCAGCGCATCGGTGGTATGGGAGAAACTCGGCAAATATGGCAAAGCGGCACGTGAATTAAGCACAGGCATAGCGCTAATGCAGCAGGAAACGGAAGAAACGCAGGACAGTACGGTTATAGCTGCTTTGCCTGCCTTTGAAAGCCATTTGAATGGACTCAGGCAGCAGGCAACAGTTCAGGGCAGGCAATCGATATTAGGAAAGCTCAGAGAAAAATATAACCCCAAAACCATGCTTTACATCGGCGGGATGTATTCCGGTTCGTTCTTCTCGTTCAATTCCCGCTTCGGCGTATTTATAGCCGATTCGTGGAATGCGGCTGCCGATTTGGGCATTTCCGGCGGCGGCGGCTCTACCTACGTCAATTTGGGACTGTCCGTGTATGAACGGTGGAAATTTTTAGTCGGCGGAATAGGATTAGGCGGGCAGTTCGGCAAAAGCACCTCTCTGAATGTCAGGTTTACAAGCGGGCTTAGCTTTTTTAATAAAACGAAGAACAGAAGTACGGATATCTTTTTAACCACGGATATTCCGCTACGGAAAGATGCGAAAACGACTTATGGAATTTCCATCGGTCGGAGTTTTTATTTTGGCAAACGAAAAGAGAAATGAAAATGAAAAAAATTTATATTATTATATTCGCCCTGGTAGCCGGGCATTATTGCACGGCACAGCAAAGCGGGCAGAACGAGTTGATAATACCGTTCAACAGTTATTTTGAATCGGATTCCGTTACCGAAACTTCCGTCAACCTGAATGCAAAACAGGGATATATTGATGCATCAATGCAGACAAAACAGTTTATAATAGACAACGTACTGTCGTCGCGAAACCGAAAGGTAGCGTTTATCAGTTATGGCGACATGCGTGAAATATGGGGAAAGGATGCATACGGCAGTACCGTGTTGCTGGATTCCATCAACATGAACGGCAGCGATTTGGGAAAAGTCCGCGAAAACAGTCAGAAATTAATCAGGCATCCATGGTTCTTCTATTTCGGCGGACAGGGCATGTACAATTCCGATTATCTCAGTCTTTCATTCAATGTGCGAACAGGCTTTTTTCTTCTGTTGAATAAATGGGATCTGGCATTATCACAGGGATTGAATATCAGCGATACCGAAAATAATACCACGACTAATATTTCAATAGGCTTGTCGAGTAAGTACTATTTTCCGATGACGTTTAAAGGACAGCGTATCAGTCCTTACTTCGGCGGCAGCATTGGTTATGCGTATGTGAATTCCTCCGTATCCGGTAGCGATACCGATACAGAGGAATGGCAGCCTGATTATTCGGCAATGGCAGGCGTTAGCTGGGCATTGGGTCCCGGCAGCCTGGATGTAGGAGTACAATACGGCAAGACAAGCAAACTTACCATTACCGCAGGATATACCTTTTTCCCATGGCGCAGGTAAAAAGACTTTTTTAGTGATATTCCAAAACGCTGCACTGCGGCTAAAAACAAACAAAGAGGCTGACTCGCTTTCGAGGCAACCTCTTTTTCCTCATTTTCCAGCAAAACAGCCTCAGCAGTCGTCCCTTAAAAAGTATATTTTCAGAGATAAAAGCGTATAAAGATGTTTTTCTGTTACTTTTTCCTTGACGCAAAAGTAACCAACCGAAGCGTAAGCGAAGCTCGCGAACACCAATAAAAAATAAAAACAGCGTGAGCAAAAGGTCAAGGGCAGCAGACGCTATACGGTAACTCCGATTTACGGCTGTGACCTGTGGGAACGCCGCCTGCTCAACGTTCTATTAATTTTTCTGCATGTTGATCAATTGAAAAATTTACCTGTATGCAAGAACAAAAGTTGATTAGCAAATAAAAACGGCATAGACTTCGCAGGCGGAGAACCCGCTCGGCGCAGAGGGCGTTAAAACGGAATTCCGTCAAGCGAAGCGAGACATTAATTCCGTTAGCCGTTGAGACGTTAGCGGGTCGCCGAGAAGTATAAGCCTGTGATTTTTTGCTTCTTTTGTGTCAAGACAAAAGAAGAGAAAATAAGATTTTATTTGCAGGGTTTTAATCAATATAGACATAAAGCCTTGCAATTTTTTCATCTGATTTTCATTTATAATTATCTATTAAGAAATGATTTGTACCCTTTTTAAGGAGTGACTCAGCAATAAATATAACACGTAAAATAATAACCTCAGTAGCTTATTTTACATTTCATCATACTGCGAATGACAGGAAACAGATTTGTTGATCGTCCAAAACGGTTAAAATGTACATAAAAACAGAAAGTTAAATTTTGGCTGGCAGGTCAGCATCAACAATTATTCGTTACCGTACGTTACGGCATTAATCTTTTTTGTACCTTTGCATGTTAATATTTGAAAAAATGGAAAAAGTACAGCGCGTATCGATTGTTGATTTATTAAAATCAAAAGATTATGGAAAAACTGTTTGCGTAAAGGGATGGGTGCGCACAAAACGGGGAAATAAAAACGTTATGTTCATCGCAGTAAACGATGGTTCAACAATTAAAAACATACAGATTGTTGCGGATGTTGCCAAATTCGACGACGACTTGCTGAAACAGATAACAACAGGCGCGAGCGTTTGTATTTGCGGCGTTCTGGTCGAATCGCAAGGAGGAGGGCAGGCAGTGGAAATTCATGCCGCAACTGTAGAAATTTACGGAATTGCAGATGAAACATATCCTTTGCAAAAAAAAGGACATTCGATGGAATTTCTGCGCGAGATAGCTCATCTGCGTCCGCGAACAAACACGTTTGGCGCTGTTTTCCGTATCAGGCACAATATGGCTTTTGCCATTCACAGGTTTTTTCACGAACGCGGTTTTTTCTACTTCCACACTCCAATAATCACAGCATCCGACTGTGAAGGAGCAGGACAAATGTTTCAGGTTACGACTCTCGACCTGAAAAATATCAGGAAAACACCGGATGGCAATGTTGACTTTTCGGACGATTTTTACGGAAAACCTGCAAATCTAACCGTATCGGGTCAGCTTGAAGGCGAGCTGGCGGCAACCGCTCTCGGATTGATTTATACTTTCGGACCAACATTCCGCGCCGAAAATTCAAATACTCCGAGACATCTTTCGGAATTTTGGATGATTGAACCCGAAATGGCTTTTTATGAAATAGATGACAATATGCAGCTTGCCGAAGATTTTATCAAATACTGCATCCGCTGGGCGCTGGATAATTGCAGCGATGATATTAGGTTTCTTTGTGAAATGTTCGACAGTGAACTTACAGACAGACTGAATTTTGTGCTTGCAAACGATTTTGTCCGTCTAAAATATTCCGAAGGAATAAAAATACTCGAAGATGCTGTTGCCAACGGTCATAAATTTGAATTTCCAGTTTATTGGGGAACCGATCTGGCTGCCGAACACGAGCGTTTTCTGGTAGAACAGTATTTTAAACGTCCTGTAATATTAACCGACTATCCGAAAGAAATAAAATCGTTTTACATGAAACAGAACGATGATGCTAAAACAGTTCGCGCAATGGATGTATTATTTCCTAAAATCGGCGAAATTATTGGAGGCTCGCAACGCGAAGAAAATCTTGAAAAACTGAGAAAACGCGCTGCTGAAATGAATGTTCCCGATAAGGATATCTGGTGGTATATGGATACTCGCCGCTATGGAACCGTACCTCACAGCGGTTTTGGGCTTGGCTTTGAACGGCTGATTCTTTTTGTAACGGGAATGACAAACATAAGGGATGTTATTCCGTTTCCGCGTACGCCGAAAAATGCTGAATTTTAAATTCATTTCAAACTGAAATATATGCTCAAACAAACTCAAAATCTGAAACAGCAGCAAAAATTAACTCCTCAGCAATTACAGACAATCAAGCTTTTGGAGTTGACTACAATTGAGTTGGAAGAACGTATAAAATCAGAAATTGAAGAAAATCCGGCTCTTGAAGAAGGCGAAAGCGATAAGCAGAAAGAGCTTGATGCCGAAATCGAAAAAAATGAAACAGGCGAAGATGAATTTTCAATAAAAGATTATCTTGACGATGAGGATGACAGTATTCCGGCGTACAAATCGCAAACGCATAATTATTCAAACGAGAATCAACGAATAGATTACGCGCTGTCGTCGGGCGAAAGCTTTCAGCAGTACTTAATCAGCCAGCTCGGTTTTCATTCGTTAAGCGAGCATCAGTACAGCCTTGCCGTTTTTTTGATAGGAAGCATCGACGATGACGGTTATTTGAGGCGCGACCTGAACTTTATTTGCGATGACATTGTGTTCAAACAGAATATTACCACAAATGTCAAAGAACTTGAACATGTATTGAAAGTCATCCAGACTTTTGAACCTGCCGGAATCGGATGTCGAAATTTGCAGGAATGTCTTCTTCTTCAACTGAATGCAAAGCAACACACACAATCGGTAGCAGATGCAAAAAAAATCATATCAGACTGTTTTGATGAATTTACAAAAAAACATTACGACAAAATTTCAAGAAAAATCGGTATAAACGAAGATGATTTGCGAAATGCAATAGCCGAAATTGTGAAATTGAATCCCAAGCCCGGAAATCTTTTTTCGGACGACTACAGCGAACAGGGCAAAACAATTATTCCCGATTTTGTTTTGGATATTAAGGATGGAGAACTTGTGATAGATTTAAATTCATACAACATTCCCGATTTGCGCATAAATGCCGGTTATATGCAAATGATGCGGGAATATGCGGCAAAAAAAGGAAAAATAAATATTCAGGATAAGGAAACCTTACAGTTTATAGGACAAAAAATAACATCGGCACGATATTTCATCGATGCAATACGTCAACGTCAACGAACATTGCTCACCGTAATGGACATAATCATTGACCTGCAGCGCAACTACTTTCTTTCGGGCGATGAAAATCAGTTAAAACCAATGATACTGAAAGACATCGCCGCCCGTACAACTTTTGATGTATCGACAATTTCACGGGTTTTAAACGGGAAATACATCCAAACGCATTTCGGGATTTTTCCGTTAAGGTACTTTTTTTCGGAATCGGTATTTACGAAAGATGGCGAAGATGTGTCGAATCGCGAAATAAAAGCAATACTGCAAAAATGCATCGACGATGAAGACAAGTCAAATCCGCTGGTTGATGCGGAACTTGTAGAAAGACTGAAAGAAAAAGGCTATGAGATTGCTCGCCGTACTGTTACAAAATATCGCGAACATCTTAATATTCCGGTTGCCCGCCTTAGAAAGGAAATCATTATTAATCGACAGAAATCCGTCTAAATTTAAATGCGCGGACGGCATAATTTAACTCATCAATTGAAACAAAAATTTTATGGAAAAAAGAACCAACACTGGTTTTAGCGATTCGTTCAAAAAATTACCTCTGAAACGGCGAATCATTATTTATGTTATATGTATATTCGCTCTAATCATGATTCCTGCTGTTTTATTTTCAGGCGTATTCGATGAAGATACCGGTCATCAGCGTACAGAAAAAGATTATACTGCAAAAAAATGGGTTGTAAAACAGGTTATGGAAAGGCAGATACTCGAACATGGCAGCGTAAAATATCGTTACACTTTTATAAAACCGGAAGGTGAGGATTTTAATCTCAGTTTACCGATTATAATCAACGAAGTAAATGAATATACAGATAAGATTTCGCCCGGAGACCATGTCGAAGCAAAAGTTTACACTCCCGAATTGATGGAAATGAAAAGCGGAAATATCTTCAGGAAACTGAAACGGTTCATGAAACAGGACAACCGGGAAGTAGAAGTCTTCAAGCTGGCTGTGAACGGCGAAGTCCTTTTTGAAAAAAAGATAGACAGGTCTGATGTAAATTTCAGAAAAGGAGGCGATTTGTCCGCATCCCGGTTTCTGTATGTGCTTGTGGTTTTAGTTGTGGTGTGTGGCGTGTTTGGATGGGTGAGAACGAAACTCAAAGCAGGAAAGTCACCGGGCAATAGCAAAAGATAGCGAATATCATAAAAAATTAAGATACTGCTAATTTGGTAAAAACCATCAGTGAATACAAGAATTTCATGTCAACAGTGGGAATCAGTGTTGAAAATATTATCAGGGAAGTAAAAATCTTCAGGATGCTTGCCGAAAAATATCGAAACTAAAAGAAACGTTTTGTAAATGGGTTTAATTTGATTGCTGTTTTGTTTAATCTTAATTTGTGTCTATTTTATTTTCAGAGAAAAGCCATGTGTAATAAAATTTTGCAAACTTCCATTTTTTAAGTATTTTTGCAAAAAAACATTACTGATGTATGCTGAAAATATTTAAGCCGATAAAATATTTTTTTGATTTGATATATCCCGAACTTTGCGACGTTTGCAATACATCGCTTGTACGCGGTGAAAAAATCATTTGTTCAAATTGCCGTATTGATATTCCTCTCACTCACAGCTGGAATGAACGGGAAAATGCGATTGAACAGATTTTTTGGGGACGAATGCCGATTGTTGCTGCAACTTCTTATTTCTTATTTGCCCGCGGAAGCAAATACAGAATCCTTCTGCACAAGCTTAAATACTCGGGACGCGCCGATATTGGCGTTACGCTTGGCTCGTGGTTTGGCAGCGAACTGGCAGCCTGTGAAATATTTTCGGATGTCGATTTTATTATGCCTGTTCCCCTGCATCCCAAAAAACAAAAATCAAGAGGCTACAATCAAAGTGAAAAAATCTGTATCGGACTTTCCGGCGTAATGAATAAACCTGTTGATACAAAAACGCTTGTGCGTTCCGAATTTACAAATACTCAAACTAAGAAAAACCGCATGGAACGATGGCATAACGTTTCAAATGTTTTTGAAGTGAGAAATGCCGAAAAATTAAAAAACAGGCATATACTTCTGGTTGACGACGTTCTTACAACCGGAGCAACTCTCGAAGCCTGCTGCAATGCAATTTTAACATCTGTAGATTGTAGAATAAGCATAGCAACTTTGGCTTTTGCACATTGACGTTTCATGTTGCCACATTAAAAAACCAAGCGCAATACCGGTATGTTAACCAAAATTGCGCTTAACGTTTTTATTGTAATTTTTCTGTTTTTCCAAAAATACAATTCAGTGCAAATATTGTTTTACTAATTTTCATCTGCCGCAAACATTGGATCCCAAGCCGGCAAGCGTATTGGCTTTTGGTTTAACAGTTCCAAGATGTTTGATGCAACAAACTGTTTTTCGACAACCAAACGAAACATGTATTCGTTGAACCATTCGTCGGATATTATCAGATTTCCTTTATATCCCGTATCTCCCCAACTGTTTTCCACCATCCATTTTTTTGTACTGCCGTTTGCATCTATATCAACGGCAATAAGTGACATGGCATGAGACGAGCCGCTTGCAAAAGTCATGATACGCTGTTTTTTATTCATTCCGAAAGTTGTGCCGAAAAGCGATTCGTAATCAAAATTATTAACATCGAGAGTGCCTTTTTCCCTGTTCAAAAATTTACCTACATCACAACTGAAATACATTGCTTTGTTTGCCTTTATGCTTTTTACAGCCGCATTTTTGATTTCATCTATCGGCAGATTTATGTACAGCCAGTTGTGTCCATCATACATGTGGCGGTCGAAGTCAATTTCATAAACCTTATAAAACTCGCGGCTGGGATCGTTCATCAGCATTACGTAATTGCCGGTTAAATCGTTTCCAAACATTTCGCTGTAAAACGAAAGCGGCGTATATTCCCTGGTTTCAATTATTTTACCTTCATTATTCTTACGCGACCATGTGAATTTCTGCACGGGTTCGCCAAGATTCAGTACGAGTATTCGATAAATCGTTCCAAGCATTTCTATTTTTCGGTTTGCAATATCTGCCGTTTTTGTGTTGTCAGGCATACCGCGCAATTCAAGCGCAAATTCGCGAAGCTTGAGAGCGAGCATCTGGCTCAAACGCGAAGTACTGTTGCTTGAATTTGTTTCGGGCATAACATCCTGCGGAACAACTCCGTACTTCGCAACCAAATCGGCAACACCGGTATAAGTTCCTCCGTCTCCAACAGGGTTTTTCAGCAGCCATTCAACCATTCTGTCGTCAGCAGGCTTTGTTCTCGTATCTATTATTCCCTGCAAGAAAAGATTGCTTTTTTCCAGCTGATCGTAAAAGAAATTGTAATTATGGCTTAGTCGCAATTCAGGTAAATTGTGTTGAGCAATAGCCTGAGCGCGCAAAACATTCAAACCTGTGAACAGCCAGCAGCGTCCGCTGCTTTTCTGGTCGGTAATGCCTTTTGTTGTAACCTTATCGCTGAAATCGCCGTTTAATCCGGTTTGATTTTCGGCATTTAATGCAAGCCTGTTAATATCAATGTTTGCAATCGCATTGCGAATTGCCTTATCGGCTGTAGTGCCGGAATACGCTTTTTTGATTTGCGAAAGATCTTCTGCGCTTATACTTCCGTTTTGCGCCTGTATGTTTGCCTGTATCACAGCAAGCAAAACTACGGTAAATATTGTTTTTTTCATCATTTTTATTATGTTTTTAATTAATCTGTTATTTTTGAAATTTATATTTTATTGTTATTCATAATATTAAAATGTCCGTCTTTTCAATTCGAAATGCTGACCGAGATATTTTTTACGCACCTCAGGGTCGGCGCTAAGTTCTTCCGGCGTTCCCGCTTTAAGAATATTGCCTTCGTACAGTAAGTATGCATGATCGGTTATTGATAAGGTTTCGTCAACGTTATGGTCGGTAATTATTACTCCGATATTGCGATTTTTCAAATCGGCAACAATTTTCTGAATGTCTTCAACTGCAATAGGGTCAACTCCTGCGAAAGGCTCGTCGAGCAAAATAAATTTAGGATCGATGGCAAGGGCTCGAGCAATTTCGCAACGTCTTCGCTCGCCGCCTGAAAGCTGAATTCCAAAGCTTTTACGCACACGATTCAAACCGAATTCGCCAAGCAAACGTTCCATTTTTTCTTTTTGCTGTTCCTTTGTAAGGTCTGTCATTTCCAGTATTGCGCGTAAGTTGTCTTCTACGCTCAATTTGCGAAAAACCGACGCTTCCTGCGACAGATACGACAATCCGCGCTGCGCCCGTTTATACATTGGCTCGTTGGTAATTTCAGCATCTTCGAGAAAAATGCGTCCCGAATTTGGTTTCACCAAGCCTACAATCATATAAAACGAAGTGGTTTTTCCTGCTCCGTTTGGACCAAGTAAACCGACAATTTCGCCCTGTTTAACTTCAATAGAAACGCCGTTTACAACAGTGCGAGAGCCATAACGTTTCACCAAATTTTTTGCATATAATTTCATTTGTTCATATTTTTCAATCTGCATTTTGCGCTTCCAAACAAAAATACTCTGCAAATGTACATAAATTTTTACAATCATTCGTTTTATAAAACTTCAAAATAATTCGCTCACTACACATGGTCATATCTTGTTGGAACAGGATTATTTGTATTCTGCACTCGAAATTACGGAAAATAAATACATGAAAAATTTTGCGTAATGAAATAAATTTTATAATTTTACGGCTGATAATTATAATTTTTTTGCTTATGGTAAGATAACAGGATAATACAGTTATTAAATTAAAAACCAAAAAGATATGAAAAGAACATCATTAATTTTAACGCTTATGTCCATAATAAACTTGATTTACGGACAGGACATTTTTAAGGAATACGGGCTTAAAGAGCCGCTTACCTTGAGCAGGGGACGTTATTCGGAAACGTTTCCGAATAAGGAAACAGTGCAGATAGGCACTGTTTTACTGAACACGGGAACCAACAAAATAGTTGAGTTTCTGGAAGAAGACACAACGGAATACGCTTATCAGGCAGAGTATTCAACACGCTGGCTTTCGCCCGACCCGCTGGCGGAAAAGTATCCGCAGCTAAGCCC
>JAISDB010000191.1 GCA_031265155.1 Prevotellaceae bacterium
ATGTTTCTTTTTATTCATTGTAACAACTAAAATAAGACATTTTTCTTAAACTCAGTTATGAGTAATCCTCTAACTGAGTTTTTTCTTATTTCAGTTGCATTTACTAATTGAACTTACGCTATAAAATTTTCAAAAATATTTTGTACACATTAAAATAATTTTATTATATTTGCTGCGGAAAATTATTACAAACATGAAAAATGATTTAAATAATTTGGTAAAAACGCTTTGCTGCAGGCTACGGTTTTTGTGGCTGCATGAGACTTTTGTGCGTTTTTTACAGCCTGTCCAAAACCCTTGTAATACGCTGATATACAATAATATGGGGGGGGGGGGGGTAAATCCTTCTGTAAAAATAAATTCACGCAAATTTACACCCAAAACATTTTATTTACAGGCAAAAATGATACGTTTTATTTACAGTAAAACCGGTTATTATTAGCTTGCCGCAAGGCAGGCGAATGTTAAAAAATAAATCTTAAAAACCAATTTTCAAAAATTTTTTCTGTGGAAAAGAAAAATTAATAAATAACATATAAAATATATAGATATGAAAAGTATAAAAAGAAAAATCGCCGCATGGGTATGCGGACTGATGTTATTGTGTGGAGTAGCCTCTACAGCATCTGCAATGGGAGTATTGTATTGCTATATATACTGCAATGGATATATAGACTGTGTAGATTATGGAAAAGCAATTTCTCTTAAGACGTATTTTGCAATACAAGATGCGATTGATGCATCATGCTAATTGATTTGGTTTGAATTTTAATTAAGGCGTCTATAAAATCATTCAGATATGTAGTAAATCATTGTGAAAATAAAATGTACTATTAAGTTTAGTTTAATGGTTTTTTAGACGCCTTTTTAATAAAATATTATGAAAAAGATAATGACTATACTTGCTTTTATTTTTATGTACAGCGGCATGAATGCTCAAATTATTGATACAATGTTTATGTTGTGTCAGTATAAACATAAAAATACGATACCGCGATCTTCTGGAGTGAAAGTAGAAATAGATACAATGAATTTGGAAACAGGTAAAAACATTAGCAAATTTTACAGTTATCATAATAAAATTGTTGATTCGTTGCGTTTTGCATCTGGGGTTGCAGCGCCGACTCCATACAAAAAAACTGCAAGCAGGTACATTATATATACCGATTATGTTAAAAGCAACATAACATTTGCAGACCATTCGATGACGACAGTCGAGATGTTTAAGTACATTGAAAAATTGGAAAATCAGAAATGGACGATACACGACGAAACGAAAAAGATATTATCGCATACTTGCAAAAAGGCAACAGGGCGATTCAAAGGGCGCGATTATGTTGCGTGGTACGCCGTAGATATTCCCGTAAGCCGGGGACCCTATAAATTTAACGGTTTGCCCGGATTGATACTTGAAATATCGGATACAGAATCGTTGTTTACATTTGAATGTATTGCAATTGAAACAAATCACAGTGCAATAATTAATGAAAATAAGGATGACCGATTAGTCTCAAAAAAGGAATATATTGACATGGTAAAGAAGTATAACGACAATCCGCGTGCAGGATTTGAACAATTGCTAAAATGGTCTGGCGCTCTAAATCCAAGTGAAGCTTCGAAACACATATCTGTAGAGAAGATACCTTATAATCCTATAGAATTGGAAGAATGATACAAACCGCAGAAGCGTAAAATCCGTTTTGCGCTTCTGCTTTATTTGAATATATTATGAAAAAAGCAGTAATAACAACAGCGGTTTTTGCATTGATAACATTTATTTGCAGCGCACAGACAGTATTGGATACTGCATATATAAAATGCTATTATACATATAGATATATGCGTGATACTGCAAATATTAGCAACATGCGCAGTGATGAAATGACTTTACTTATAGGTAAAAAAGTATCTAAATTTTATTGCTACAGCGCATTTCAAATAGATTCACTTATGATATCAATTAGCGAGGGGAATGGCGACATGTCGGATTTTAGCGCCAGGAGAAGTAATTATAAGGGAGGAGAATATTTTAAAGTATATAGAAATTATCCTGAAAATAAAATAACTTTTACCGACAAGATTATGACTACTGTTTATTTATATGAAGAAGCTATTCCGATACAGGAATGGAAAATACATAATGATACGGCGACAGTATCCGGATACAAATGCAGAAAAGCTACATGTAAATTCCGCGGCAGAGATTATGAAGCATGGTTTACCGTTGAAATACCAATAAACAGCGGTCCGTATAAATTTGGAGGCTTGCCGGGTTTGATAGTGAAAATAAGCGATACAAAATTAAATCATGTATTTGAATTGACCGGTACGGAAACAGTGAAAGAACCTGTTCTGTTTGAAACAAGGGACTATCTTGAAACAAACAGGAAAGATTATACATCGGTGTATCGTAAATACAAACATAATTTTATTAATTTTCTAAAAGAAAACATGGGTGTGATTTCGTATTCATCAGACAGTCCTTTGCCTGTATGGAATAACGATGTAATTGAACGCGACGTAAAATGATACCCGCAGAAGCGTGAATCCGTTTTGCGCTTCTGCGGTATAAAATTTCTTAAAATATTTTGTACACATTAAAATAATTTTATTATATTTGCTGCGGAAAATTATTGCAAACATGAAAAATGATTTAAATAATTTGGTAAAAACGCTTTGCTGCAGGCTGCGGTTTTTGTGGCTGCATGAGGCTTTTGTGCGTTTTTTGCAGCCCGCCAAAAAACCATATAATATACTTGCATACAATAAAATATTGAATAAAAGCAAATCTCTTTTAAAAAGAAATTCACAAAAATCTACGGACAAAATATTTTCTTTAAATATGAAATTAATCGGTTTTATGTACTGTAAAACCGATTATTTACTTGCTTGCCGCAAGGCAGGCGAATGTTAAAAAATAAATCTCAAAAACCAATCATTTTAAAAAAATTTTTCTGTGAAAACGAAAAAGAATTATAAACAAAATAAAAAATAAAAATATGAAAAAAATACGTAATATTATAATAGGTTTAGTTTGTGGCATGGGTTTGTGTATAACAAATATTGACACAAAGGCTGTGAATATTTGTGATGCTCCCATTAGTTATGAAGATGTATGTCCTGCATGGAATCTTTCAACATCTTGTGGAACTCGCAGAACTTATCATGCTTGTAGTCTTTCTTTAGCATTAACTTTAGCAGATATGTATGATTTAATTGATTGTGGATAAGATTTCAAGGTAAATATGAATAATAATTTATGAAAAAAAGATTAATTATTATATTAAATTTTGTGTTATTTTCTGTAGTATTAAATGCTCAGGAAATATTGGATACAGCAATTCTACGATGCAAATATACATACAATCATGTAATAGATACTGTTAATAATAAAGGATATTCTGAAGTAATGATTCTTGAAATAGGGAAAAACATTTGCAGTTTTTATTGTGAAAAAAACAGACTCTTTGATTCTATGGTAAATGCCGGAGATTTGGATTATATGATTAATTCTCGCAATCTGAATATGTCCCGTATGCCACGACGTAATACTAATATAGAAACAGAACTTTACTTTAATTATCCGAGTGGAAAGATTACAGTCTTTGATAAAATATTTGCAGATAAGTATGAATATGTTGAAGATATTGAAAGTATAAAATGGAAATTATCAGGAGAAATAAAAAGTATTATAGGGTATGATTGCAGAAAGGCAACATGTACGTTCAGAGGCAGAGATTATGAGGTTTGGTATACACCAGATATTCCTGTAAATGCTGGCGTTTGGAAGTTCAGTGGATTATCCGGTTTAATATTAAAAATAACTGAATTAAAAAACCAAATTCAATTTGAATGCATATCTGTCAAACAAATGGCTTTACCAATAATCAAAAACGTAAGCAAAATAGATGATGCGGCAAAAATTATCAGCAGGAAAGAGTTTTTAAATTTTAAAAGAAAATTTTATGAGAACTCGGCAGCGATATTGAATGCACATACAGTTGGTAGTGGAACAGATGCAAACGGTAATCCTTTACCTCCTGTTAGGAATTTACCGTACAACCCCATAGAACTCGAATGATAACAGCAGAAGCGTAAATACGTTTTGCGCTTCTGCTCTATAGAATTTTTGAAAATATTTTGTACACATTAAAATAATTTTATTATATTTGCTGCGGAAAATTATTGCAAACATGAAAAATGATTTAAATAATTTGATAAAAACGCTTTGCTGCAGGCTGCAGTTTTTGTGGCTGCATGAGGCTTTTGTGCGTTTTTTGCAGCCCACCCAAAACCCTTGTAATGTGCTGATATACAGTAATATGGGGGGGGGGGGGGGTAAATCCCCCTGTAAAAATAAATACACGCAAATTTACACCCAAAACATTTTATTTACAGGCAAAAATGATACGTTTTATTTACAGTAAAACCGGTTATTATTAGCTTGCCGCAAGGCAGGCGAGTGTTAAAAATAAATATCCAAAAACCAATCATTTTAAAAAATGCAAAAAATCTACTGACAAAAAAGAATTTATTAAATCACAATATAAAATATAGGAGAAAATTTTATGAAAAAAATACGTAATATTATAATAACATTAGTTTGCAGCGCAGGTTTGTTTGCTGCAACAATGACAACAACAGCGCCAACAGCAACGGCTGCAGAACCTGTTTCATATAAATTTGAAACATGTGTAAATGTTTGTGGAGTTGAATTATTTTGTGTATCGGGAGGTCCCAGTAATGCATTATATGCTATTGAGGATTTCTTAAATGGACTTTTTGGTTGTTGAGTTATTTACAAATACTTTTCAAACTTTAATTCTAAAAATATTTTTTAAAATTTAAAAAAATAAAGAAATGAAAAAAATACGTAATATTATAACAGGTTTAGTTTGCAGTATGGGTTTATTTGCTGCAACAATGTCAACAACAATAATGGCAGCAGAGCCTCTCACAGCTAAAATCTCCTCATGCATAACTGTATGTGGAAATGATATATGTGCGCCGGGTCTGTATGATTCTGGTTTTTTAGCAGTTATTGAAGGCTACTTGAATGCGCTTTATTGTTGAATTATCATGGAATAACTCTACTAAGTTGTAGTGGGGTTATTCCTTTTTATTTTTTATAAACAGATATTATTATGAAACGATTATTCATTATAACAATAGTATTTATCTGTGCATTATTTGAAATCAATGCACAGCAGCAGATTGACAATATGCAATTAAAATGTTTGTACGAGCATTATTATCAGTACAGTACCAGTAAGTCAACACAAACTCTGATTGACACAATGCGACTGGAAGTAGGACAAAATGTCTGCAAGTTCTACAGTTGCAATTATGGTGCAATGGACTCAACTGTTTCAATTACGGGAGATGTTATGCGAATTGTATATAAAAGCAAACCAAATAAGAGTCGCAACTCTTATACGATATATGTAAATTATCCCGAAAATAAAACTACGTTTAATGGTATTGCTATGGGGACATTAAAGTATTTCGAATATGCAGAAGATTTGGAAATTCCCAAATGGACGGTACACAAGGAAACTCAGACAATATTATCGCATCCATGCCGAAAGGCTACATGCCGCTTCCGCGGGCGCGATTACGTTGCATGGTACGCAACGGATATTCCGATAAGCCGGGGACCATATAAATTTGCAGGCTTGCCGGGCTTGATACTTAAAATAGCCGATACCGAAAACCTGTACAGTTTTGAATGTATTGCCATGGAAAAGAGCAACGAACAGATTTATAAGGATAAAAAGAAAATAGAAGTAGTACCGACAACAAGGGAGGAATTTATCGGCATGGAAAAAAGATTTTATGCAAATCCTAAAGCATCAGCAGTAGAAGGGTTTAAAATATTAGGACTTAACTTTGATGATGTTAAAGACAGGATTCCAGATAATGCAAAAGCAAATTACAATCCAATAGAACTCGAATGATACCAGCAGAAGCGTATTCTTTGCGCTTCTGCTTTATAGAAACAGACTAATTATGGCTGAAAAATGCAAAATTTTGAGCAAAATGACTCGTAACATCCGTAGAATGATTCGCAACATCGCAGTATTGTATCGGAACATCGAACAAATGTATCGAAGCATCCGCGAATTATATCGAAACATCCGGCAAATGTATCAATACATTCGTGAATTGTATCGAAACATCGGACAAATGTATCAATAACATCCGTGAATTGTATCAATACATCGAAAGAATGTATCGAAGCTTTTGTGAAATGTTTTGCGTATTTTTAACCGTATTTACAATAAAATTATTAAATATTAAAATTAAATTAAACTAAAAATCAGATTGTTATGACACTAACACAACCACGTCAGGATTCGGAATACATTGCATGGGCGCTTAACGTAAGCCTGCAGTGTACCGACCATTCACGAGAATGGAACATCGACGCAGATGCGCTCGCAACGCTTCAAACCCTCGTCGATAACGCAAAAGCCGCTTACGATGCAAACAGCAACCGCGAAACGGCAAATCATTACACGGCTGTCGGCAAGCGCGAGAGCTTCAGGGCGCTGCGTCAGTTTATGAGCACTTTCATACTTGCGCTCGTGTCGAACCTCGCCATTCCCAACGCCGAGCTTGTGGCAATGGGACTGCCCTCGCGCGAGCATCACGCCCACGAGCCTCTGCCCGTGCCTGCCGAGGCTCCGGAAGTAACCACCATCGTTGGGCAGCATCACGACATTACGGTTTACGTGATGATACCACAGCTGGGACATCCTTCGGAATACCTGAAGAAAAAGGGCTATCACGGGTTTGTATTGCGCTATCGCAAGGAAGACGAAACCGAATGGCGCGAAGTACACTCCACAAGCCTGCACGCAACGCTAATCTTCGAGAGCGAGGACGAAGGCAGGCACCTTCTGCTCACCGCCGCATGGATCAATCCGCGCATCGAGCACGGTCCATGGAGCGACGAGCTTCGAGTGCTGATAAATTAATCAGTTGAAAATGATTGAAAAGCGCATCATTGCGAGGAGCAAAGCGACGAAGCTATCCGGAGAAAAACAATATACAAAAAGCGAATACAAATGATAAGAGATTGCTTCACCCTTCGGGTTCGCAATGACGGCAATGCTTAGAGCGTCATTGCGAGGAACAAAGCGACGAAGCTATCCGGAGAAAAACAATATACAAAAAGCGAATACAAATGATAAGAGATTGCTTCACCCTTCGGGTTCGCAATGACGGCAATGCTTAGAGCGTCATTGCTGTAAAAGTCAAATAATTCGTTACATGTTTTCTATATTTGACACGTAATAAGAATTATCATGACAAACTCATTTTTACTATCGCAAACCTTAGCCCATCGTATGCTGGGT
>JAISDB010000222.1 GCA_031265155.1 Prevotellaceae bacterium
AATACATCCCCGGCTTTCAACTCCGGCAATGGCTCGCGGTTGCTCAAGTCTATATCCTCAATTATGCCGCAATTCGCCATCCGAGCAGTGTCAACTTCGGGCATCGTCAATTCGTAAACGTTGCCGTAAACAAAATTGCCGTTCGCGCACTTTGCGCCAACGCGATACTGATAGGTTGATCCAGGCTGCAGCGAATAAAATGTATAATTTGTCCTGTCTGTCAGATATTTGCGCCATTCGCCCGTGCCTTCATATTTGTTGCAGAACTGAACTTCGTATTCGCTGATATTTTCTATCGCATTCCATGTCAAATCAAGCTGATAATCATGCACATTCGCGCTTACCGCAGGTGGCTCGCAGCCCGAATTCGTATGAAACCAGAATATCTCGCTGTAACCGTTATTTTCAAAAATATTCAGCTCATCAACGCCGTCCTTTGCTATCGCACGCACACGCCAGCCGTAGGTTTTACCGGCATCCAACGGCGGAAATACTGCGCTGTAAATCAGGCTCGTGTAAAACAGTCGCTCCTGATGAATTATCGGCGAATACAGAAATGAAGACTGTGGCGCAGCGCCGCTGCTCGGCAGCTCGCGAAGCTCAAACTCGTATTCTACCTGCGAAATATTATTGTGCTGAGCCTGCCACTGAAATTTTAGATTAAACGGCTCGCGAAACGGAATGTTTTCGTCCCTGTTCGGAAATATAAGCAGCGGCGGCTTTTGTGTCGTCAGCCATATCCTGCCCGTAGCAGGCGCAGAAAGGATTTTGCCCGTATATTTTTCAACCGCCTGAAACGTAAACTCTATCATGCCGTTCGGTAGCTTCCCTTGATTCAGATAACCCTGCTGGACAATGTTTTGAGAAAGAAAATAAGGCGCCAGATCTTCCTGTGAAAGACGAACGGGAATGCCCGCATCAAGTGTTATCGATGGATAGTTGATTTCAGGGCGGTTCTGTATACGCAAGCCCGTTGAAGATGTTACAGTCATGCGAAGATATGCCTCAAGCACAGGCTCCTGCTGGTCTCGATTGAGAAGAGTTACAACTAATTTCTCGCGGCTCGACGTGTAATAATCGCTCAAATATGAACCGTAAGGCGGAATGAGGTAAACATTCGCCAAAACGGGATGAACCTGCGCTTTGACCGAACCGAACGACAGAAGAAAAAACACCGATACTGTTAATAATTTTACCAAAGTTTTCATAATCGTTATTTTTATTTAATTTTTATATTTTAAATCCGGTTGTTATTTCATGGAATGACAATTTTGAGTTTTGCGTCATTATTAACGAATGACTGAATATTTTAAAATTTAATATAATATTTCAGTTTTTCGGCTTGTTCGACAGTGAGTATTTTTTCTTTTACGAGTTGCTGTAAATTTTCAATTCTGCCTGCAAAATCGCGGTACTGTACTATTCCACGAGCAGTATAATTATCGATGTACGGATGCTGCGAAAGTTCCTTTGCCGTTAATGTGTTAATATTGAGCTTATTTATAAGCAACGTATCAATTTTTACCTGATTTGAAAACATCTGAATACGCTCGTCATCGATTCGCCGAATTTCTTTCAGCTGGCTAATATCTGCAAAACCTCCGAGTTTGCTGCGGTAATCAACAATCAAGCGCGCATAATACGAGCCTATTCCGTGCAGTTTTTTCAATTCCGCAGTATCGGCAGAATTGATTTCGACAAAAATATACGTTCGCGTCGCTGTTGTATTATTATGAGTTGAATAATCTGATTTTTCCATGTTTTCTACAGGTTTGCCTGCCTGCTGTTTTATTTTGATATAAGGCTGCAGCCTTTCAAAGTTTTTTTCATCAACAACATACATTTTTTTGAAGTCATCCGCTGTTTTGAATTTTCCACCCTTGTTGCGATAATTGATAATTACGTCAGCCTGTTTTTGTGAAAATCCCAATCTCACAAAGCTGCTTTCATCTGCCGTATTCGGGTCAAATTCAAAGGTTTCAGGCTGTTTTTGCTGCCGGCTGTCGTTCGATTTTATCGCCGGTTTCGTAATTTCAGATTCGACTTTTCCGCTTTCAAACTCATCTACCAGTACTTTAAAATCTTCAAAGCCATCATCATTAATATCCGGTTTTGGAACGACATACGGATACAAAAATACAGTCATCAAAATTACAAAAAGCACAGCTACTGCAATCCGTTCATTGCGAGTAAACGAAAATAATTCCTTCAGGTTTTTTGAAAATTTTGTCATCATAAAAAATATTTGCAAAAATAATAAAAATCAATAAATTGAACAAACATTGCAAATCTGCGGATGTTGAATACTTGCAATATTATTTTTATATTTGCAAAATAAATCAACAGTCAACAGTAAATTTATGATAGAAATAAGATATAACGACGAACTGAACAGTATCATCAGCCTGAGTAAGGAAGAAGCCATAAGATTGGGAAATGTTGCAATCGGAGTTGAACATTTATTTTTAGGAATACTACGGCATAAAAATAATATGGCTGTTGATATTATTTCATATTTCGGCGTGGATATCAAGCATTTGAAACAAAATCTGGAAAAAGGCGTTAGAAATGATTTCGCCTTACAGACCGGTCTAAGCAACATGCTGTACTTTGACGATGATGCCGACAGAGCATTAAATCGCACTTTTCTCGAATCATTTTCAATTCAGCGTACAGCTATGATAAATGCCGCACATTTGCTGATTGCCATTCTTAATATTTCGCATAACAGCGTGCGTATTGCATTCGACAGATTAAACATTGATACAAATATGATCAAAGCCAGACTTTGCAACGAATCAATACCGCAGTTCGGAGCGCAAAATGACGATAATGACAACACATCCGACAATTTTGATCGTACCGAAAATGACACTTATGACGATGATATCGATAATGAAAGCGAAGATACGGCAAACAAATATTCGAATATTGACAATGCCGACTTTTATAAAACCGGTAAAACAAATACACCCGTACTTGATAATTTCGGGTACGATTTGACCGGAGCGGCATACGATAACAAACTCGATCCTGTTGTAGGACGAACAAAGGAAATTGAACGCCTGGCTCAAATATTGAGCCGCAGAAAGAAAAACAATCCGGTGCTTATAGGCGAACCCGGAGTTGGAAAATCGGCTATTGCCGAAGGGCTGGCGATACAAATCGTGCAGCGCAAAGTATCGCGGCTGCTGCAAAACAAACGCGTCATACAGCTTGATTTGGCTTCGATTGTTGCAGGAACAAAGTATCGCGGACAGTTTGAAGAACGAATGAAATCAGTATTAAACGAAATAAAAAGAGTTAACAACATAATACTTTTTATTGATGAAATACATACGCTTGTCGGAGCGGGAAGTCCTGCCGGATCGCTCGATGCGGCAAACATGCTCAAGCCAGCTTTGGCTCGAGGCGAAATACAGTGCATAGGAGCGACAACTCTTGACGAATTTCGTACAAGTATCGAAAGCGATGGCGCTTTGGAAAGACGCTTTCAGAAAATAATAGTCGAACCTGCAACTATAGAAGAAACGGTTAACATATTAACAAACATAAAACAGAAATACGAAGAGCATCACAGGGTAACATATACGCCCGAAGCCGTAAAAGCCTGCGTTATGCTTACTCAGCGTTATATTAGCGACAGATGCTTGCCCGACAAGGCTATTGATGCGCTTGATGAAGCAGGCGCAAGAACTCGCGTTTCCAATGTTTCCATTCCAAAAGGCATAACCGACCTGGAAGACAAAATAGAAAAAATAAAGCGGAAAAAAGCTAATGCCATTGCCGAAAAACAATATTATGATGCAAAAAAACTGCGCGAAGAAGAAGAAAATATAACGATGAAATTAGACGCGAAAATCAAGGCATGGGAAGAAAAAAACAATGAAAACAGACCTGTTGTAGATGAACATACAATAGCCGAAGTAGTTTCAATGATGACAAATATTCCCGTCCAGAGAATAGCGCAAAACGAAAGCCGGCAGTTGCTAAAAATGGTTAATGAACTGAAAGGAAAAGTAATAGGACAGGATGACGCAATTTCAAAAATCACAAAAGCTATACAGCGCAATCGCGCAGGACTTAAAGATCCTAACCGTCCCATAGGAACATTTATATTTCTGGGACCAACGGGAGTTGGCAAAACTCAGCTTGCAAAAGTTATTGCACAGTATCTGTTCGACAGCGACGATAATCTTATTCGCATAGATATGAGCGAGTACATGGAGAAATTTGCAGTAAGCCGGCTCATTGGAGCGCCTCCCGGATATGTCGGCTACGGCGAAGGCGGGCAGCTTACCGAAGCCGTGAGAAGAAAACCCTATTCGGTAGTTTTGCTCGACGAAATAGAAAAAGCTCATCCCGATGTATTTAATTTGCTGCTGCAACTTTTAGACGAAGGCACATTAACAGACAGCATAGGACGCAAAGTCGATTTTCGCAATACGATTGTAATAATGACATCCAACATAGGAAGCCGGCAAATAAAAGACTCGGGACATGGAATAGGATTTTCGGCTATTACACACAAATCGCAAACCATTGATGAAAACTCAAAAAATATCATAAAAAAATCGCTTGAACAAACGTTTGCTCCCGAATTTTTGAACAGAATCGACGATGCCATAATGTTTAACATGCTTACGCTCGAAAATATTCATGCCATTATTGACATTGAACTGAAAATACTGTTTAAGCGCATACTGGATTTGGGATACGAAATAAAACTTACAAACAAAGCCAAGACATTTATTGCCAGGCAGGGATATGATGTTCAATTAGGCGCGCGCCCGCTGAAACGTGCAATACAGCATTATCTCGAAGATAATATTGCCGAAGCGATAATACGCGAAAACCCAAAATCGGGCAGCATAATCAGTGTCGATTTGAATAAAACAAAAGATGATGTTACGGTAAAAATTACTGATATGAAACAGCCGTAACAGCAGATGCATTTTTTACAGATAACGGTTCAATGTATTATTACTCCCGCACTAAGCATGATAAAGCTCTACAGGTAACACAACTAAAAAAAGACTGTCCGGTTTTTGGGACAGTCTCTTTGGTTTACATTGGTATGCAGTGTTATACCGGCTGTTATTTATTTCTATCGCAATGCCGCCTGCGCTGCTGCCAAACGTGCAATAGGCACACGGAAAGGCGAACAGCTCACATAATTTAATCCTATGCGATGGCAAAATTCTACGGACGAAGGTTCGCCTCCATGCTCACCGCAAATACCGACTTTCAAATCCGGACGCACGCTTCTGCCTTTTTCCGTTGCCATTTGTACCAACTGACCTACTCCATTCTGGTCGAGAACCTGAAACGGATCGACTTTCAAAATTTTCTTTTCAAGGTAAATAGGCAGGAACGAAGCTATATCGTCCCGGCTGTATCCGAATGTCATCTGCGTAAGGTCATTTGTCCCAAACGAGAAAAATTCGGCTTTGCTTGCTATGCGGTTTGCCGTGAGCGCTGCACGCGGAATTTCTATCATTGTTCCTACCTTATATTCTATTGTTTTGCCTGTTTCTTCAAATAGTTTTTGCGCTGTTGCGCGAATAATCTTTTCCTGTTCGGCAAATTCGTAAAGGATGCCTGTCAGCGGAACCATTATTTCCGGAACTGCTGTAATACCTTCGTCCTGCAATTCGAGCGCCGCTCCAAGTATTGCGCGCGTTTGCATCTCGGTAATTTCGGGGTATGTATTTCCCAGCCGGCAACCGCGATGTCCGAGCATAGGATTGGCTTCATGCAGCGCATTTACGCGTTCATGAATTTTTTTGATTGGCACGCCCATTGCATCAGCCATTTCCTGCTGACCTTTTTCGTCGTGAGGAACAAACTCGTGCAATGGAGGATCAAGTAAACGGACGGTTACGGGAAGATCGTGCATTGCTGCAAAAATTCCCTTAAAATCGGATTGCTGGTACGGTAATATTTTTGCAAGCGCTTTACGGCGTCCTTCGGTATCTTCGGCTAAAATCATTTCGCGCATTGCCACGATTTTTTCCTCTTCAAAAAACATGTGTTCGGTACGGCACAGTCCTATACCAACCGCTCCAAATTTACGCGCAATAGCCGCATCGTGAGGAGTATCAGCATTTGTACGTACTTTCAAGCGCGTATATTTATCTGCCAGCGTCATCAATTCTTCAAAATCGGCGTCGAGCTCGGCTTCCTGTGTTTTTACAAAACCCAAATAAATATCGCCTGTAGAACCGTTTAGAGAAATATCATCACCTTCTTTAAGATTTATTCCATCAACAGTCAAAGTTTTTTCCTTATAGTCGATTATTAATGTTCCTGCGCCCGAAACACAGCATTTACCCATACCGCGAGCAACAACAGCCGCATGCGACGTCATTCCGCCGCGAGCCGTAAGTATTCCCTGTGCAGCTGCCATGCCAGCCAAATCTTCGGGTGAAGTTTCGATGCGAACCATTATAACTTTTTCGCCCCGTGCAGCCCATTCGGCAGCATCATCGGCATTAAACACTATTTTGCCAGAAGCTGCGCCCGGCGAGGCTGCCAAACCCTTCGCAATAACTTTTGCCTTTTTAATGGCTTCCTTGTCAAAAACGGGGTGAAGAAGTTCGTCGAGCTTATTTGGCTCGCAGCGCAAAATAGCCGTTTCTTCATTAATAATACGCTGATGCAGCATATCTATGGCAATCTTTACCATTGCCGCTCCCGTGCGTTTCCCGTTACGCGTCTGCAAAAACCATAATTTACCTTCCTGTACGGTAAATTCCATATCCTGCATGTCTTTGTAATGATTTTCAAGTTTTGTTTGCAGGGCATTCAACTCTTCATAAATCGCGGGCATCGATTCTTCCATTGATGGATATTTTTCGGCTCTTGTTTCTTCGGAAATTCCTGCAAGCTTAGCCCAGCGCAGCGAGCCTTCTCTGGTAATTTGCTGCGGCGTGCGAATACCTGCAACAACATCTTCGCCCTGTGCGTTGATAAGATACTCTCCTACAAAAATATCTTCACCTGTTGCAGCATCTCGACTGAAAGCAACGCCTGTAGCCGATGTTTCGCCCATATTTCCGAATACCATTGCCTGCACGTTGACTGCTGTTCCCCATTCTGCGGGAATACTTTCCATTTTCCGGTAAAGAATAGCGCGGTCGTTCATCCAGCTGTCGAATACGGCGCAAATTGCTCCCCAAAGCTGTTCGTATGAATCATCGGGAAAATCCTTACCCGTTTGAGTTTTAACTGCCGCCTTAAATTTTATCACCAGTTCCTTGAGGTCATCAACCGACAGCTGCGTGTCAAGTTTTACGCCCTTCTTTTCTTTCAGCTCTTCAATAATTTTCTCGAATGGATCAATATCCGTTTTATTTGCAGGCTTCATTCCAAGAACAACATCTCCGTACATTTGAACAAACCGGCGATATGAATCCCATGCAAAACGCGGATTTCCTGTTTTGCGTGCAAGACCTTCAACAACCTTATCGTTCAAACCGAGATTGAGAATGGTATCCATCATTCCGGGCATCGATGCGCGCGCTCCCGACCGAACCGATACCAGAAGAGGATTTTCAATATCGCCAAATTTTGATTTCATCAATTCTTCAACGCCCTCTATTGCTTTTTCTACATCTGCTTTAAGATCTTTTACAACTTCATCCTTGTCTACTTCATAATATTCGTTGCATGTTTCGGTTGTAATTGTAAATCCGGGAGGAACAGGAACGCCTATAAGGTTCATTTCGGCAAGGTTAGCGCCTTTGCCTCCAAGTAAATTTTTCATATCTGCTTTACCTTCGGCTTTACCGTTACCAAAGGTATAAACTCGTTTTTTGTCTGCCATTTTTTTATACTTTATATTAGATTATTTATTGTTTAGAAATATTCTGTTTTCAAAAAGTTCGCAAAGGTACAAAAATAAATTGAAAGATGATTAAAAATTCATAAACTTCAATAAAAAGCAATATAAGGCTGCTTCATATTTATAAAACATGAAAAAAATATATAATTTTGCGATTGCCGCATTTTTATCTAAAAATGTGTATAAATTCAAAAAAAATCTATAAATTTGACAATTGAATTAAAAATATTTGCTTGAATTTTAAGCTGAAAAGCGAAAATTAAAACAAAAATATTAACTTTGTGACTGTAAAAATAAAGAATGGAATATCATAAAGTTATGGAAGTATAATTTGTTAATAGTTAATATATATGCAACAATGAAAATATTAATGTTTGGCTGGGAATTTCCGCCGCATATATCAGGAGGTTTAGGAACGGCATGTTACGGGCTTACAAAAGGTTTGGTAAAAAACGATACCGAAATTTTGTTTGTTGTTCCCAAAGCATACGGCGACGAAGACACAAATGCAGCGCGTTTTGTAAATGCCAGCGATGTTGAAACTGCGGGAACTCAGGTAGAACTTGAAAAATTATGGGGAAATATTTCGTTTATACAAATTGATTCAAATCTTGTGCCGTATGTTGACGAAAAGGAATTTAACCTTTGCGCACCTATCGACAAAGTCGAAAAACGCGAAGGAATTTTCAGGCACAAGTACAGTTTCACGGGAAAATACGGAGCAAATCTAATGGAAGAAGTTGCACGTTACGCTCTTGTTGCAGCTACAATAGCAAAAAACAATACTTTTGACGTCATTCACGCGCACGACTGGCTGACTTATGCGGCAGGAATAATGGCAAAGCGTGTGTCGAACAAACCGCTTGTAGTACACGTACACGCAACAGAATTTGACCGTACGGGCGAAAACGTAAATCCGAATGTTTTCAATATCGAGAAACAGGGAATGGAACAGGCCGACAAAGTGATAACAGTCAGCAACCTCACACGCAATACCGTTATAAGCAAATACGGCATCGACCCCAAAAAAGTTGTAACGGTTCACAATGCGGTTGATTTTTATGGACGCGAAGAATTTGAAGTAAAGCGTAGTGTTAACGACAAGATAATAACATTCCTGGGCAGAATCACATACCAGAAAGGTCCCGAGTATTTTATCGAAGCCGCATACAAGGTTATGGAACGTTGCGACAATGTTCGCTTTGTAATGGCAGGCAGCGGCGACATGATGAAAAAAATGGTGAGGCGAGTTGCAAGGCTCGGAATGGGAACACGTTTCCATTTCACAGGCTTTCTCAAGGGCGACGAAGTTCAGCAAATGTTTGCACTAAGCGATGTTTATGTCATGCCTTCGGTATCGGAACCGTTTGGAATATCGCCTCTCGAAGCCATGCGCTCAAATATTCCCGTTATCATATCAAAACAGTCAGGTGTAAGCGAAGTGCTTAAATATGCTGTAAAAGTTGATTTCTGGGATGTTGATGCAATGGCTGATATGATGTATGGGCTGGTTACGTATCCGTCGCTTTCCAAATTTTCCGTGCGCAACGGACAGGAAGAAGTAAATTCGCTGAAATGGGAAAATGCTGCAATGAAAATCAGAAAAATATACAACCTGATAGCAAACACATAAGATAATTAACATTAAAATATTAGCAATTAGCATTAAAATATTATAAACATTAAAAATAATACGGTTATGAGAACAATCTGTTTATATTTTCAAGTTCACCAACCATTCAGGCTGAAAAGGTATCGTTTTTTCGATATAGGCAAAGATCATTTTTATTATGATGATTTTTCAAACAGATCAATACTTCGCAAAGTGGCTGAAAAATGTTACTTGCCGGCAAATCAGCTCATGTTTGATTTGATAAAGGCATACGGGAAACAGTTCAAGATAGCATATTCTCTTTCGGGTATTGTAATTGAACAAATGGAACAATATGCTCCCGAAGTTATTGAAAGTTTCAAAAAGCTCGCAAAAACAGGCTGCGTTGAATTTTTGGGAGAAACGTATTCGCACTCGCTTGCATCATTGCAAAACAGTAACGAATTTGAAGAACAGGTAAAATTGCAAACCGATCTTATAAACAAACATTTCGGTCAAAATCCGACCGTATTCCGAAATACCGAACTAATTTATTCGGACAATATCGGCAAGCGTGTTGCCGACATGGGTTTCAAAGCCATGCTTACCGAAGGCGCAAAGCATGTACTCGGATGGCGAAGTCCCAATTTTTTATATACAAACGCTATCGAACCCCGATTGAAAATATTGTTGAAAAATTTCAGGATGAGCGATGATATTGCTTTCCGATTTTCGGATAAAAACTGGAACGAGTGGCCTCTGACCGCCGAAAAATACGTAAGCTGGCTTAATGATTCGGATGAAAAGGATGAAGTAATAAATTTATTTATGGACTATGAAACATTTGGCGAACATCAGGATAAGGCAACAGGAATTTTTGAATTTCTGCGCGAATTGCCCAACAGAATTTTTGCCGACAGCAGTTTTAAATTCAGAACGCCGGGCGAAGTAGCCGAAAATCATCAGCCGATTTCGCCGATACACGTACAGTATCCAATATCGTGGGCTGACGAAGAACGCGACCTGAGCGCATGGCTCGGTAACGAAATGCAGGATGAAGCATATTCGAAAATATATCAAATGGGCGAAAAGGTTTTGAAAACAAAAAACGAAAATCTGATAAAAACATGGCGCTCGCTGCAAACAAGCGACCATTTTTATTATATGTGTACAAAATGGTTTTCGGATGGAGATGTTCATATTTATTTCAACCCTTACGATACGCCTTACGAAGCGTTTATCAATTACATGAATGTGGTAAGCGACTTTGAAATTCTTGTTGATAATTCATTCGGAAATGCGAAATCGGTGAAAAAAGCAGCATCTAAACCTGCAGCAGAGAAAATAAAACTCAAAACAGAAAAAACTGCAACAAAAAAAGTTGCTAAAAAAGAAACAGCCGCTGCAAAAAGGAAAACAGGAAAATTGCTTTAAATTCCAAATTATGCGCTAAAAAAGGTAAGCTGAATTTCGTTTCGGATTTTTCCTACAAAATGAAAACGACGGCGAATCTATCTTACTGTTTGTATTTCAACCATTTTATTATTTCCTTAAACGATGCCTTTTTCCCGTACATCAGGATTCCAACACGATATACACGGGCTGCAATCCATGTGAATAGAATAAATGTTGCCGCGAGTATTGCAAGTGAAAGAATTATTTCCAGCCATGAAACTCCGAACGGAATGCGCGCAAGCATCACCATTGGCGACGTGAACGGAATCATTGAACCCCAGAATGCAAGCGGATTGTCGGGCTGAGTTGATACAATAAGCATAATGAAATATCCAATCATCAACGGAACGCTTGCTATTGTCTGCAGTTGCTGTGTGTCGGATTCGTTATCGACGGCAGAACCTACTATTGCAAACAAAGATGCATAAAGCAAATATCCCAGCGTGAGATACAGAATGAAACAAACAAGCATTTTTGTAAACGAAACTGCCTGAACATAGCTTTGTATCTGGTTGACAATGTCGGAAAATTGACTTTGTGCAACAAATATTATTATTCCGAACAGAATTATCCATATCAAAATCTGAGTAAGCACAACCAGGGCTACGCCTATAATTTTTCCCAGCATCAAATACATTGGCTTTATCGACGAGATTATGATTTCTACTATTCTGCTTGATTTTTCTTCGATTACGCCGCGCATTATCTGAATGCCGAACATTAATATTATAAAGAAAAGTAAAATTCCGCAAATCATTGCAAGTCCCATTAATGCCTGCGTATTGCTTTCCTTTTCATCGCCCTGTTCATTCAGTTGAATTGTTTTGATATGTAAATTCGGATTTAGCACCTGCGCTATCTGTTCTGCGGAAATATTATATTCTTTAAGTTTTATCTGCGCTGCAAGAATTTTTATCTGTGCCGTAATTGCATTTAATACGTCAATGCCAGCTACTTGTGTCGAGTATAAAGTTATGTTTCCTATCGCATTTTCCTCACCTTTTTCGACATGCAAAACAGCATAATTCTCATCTTTTATCAAATTGTTTTTCAACGAATCAATCGGTTTGACTTCATTCACAAATTTTATTGTTCCTGCGCTTTTCAGTTCGCCTGCAACAATGCCCGAATCGTCGAGAACTACAACTGTTTTTTCCTTGTCGCTTTTTATCTGTGAAATAAGCGCCGGCACAATTGCAAGGCAGGCAAACAGAACAGGAGTTAAGACAGTCATTATGATAAATGATTTTTTCTTTACCCGTATTATAAATTCACGCTTTATAACAAGAAACATTTTTTTCATTTGTCAGCCTCCACAAGTTTAATAAATATATCGTTCATGCTTGGAATAATTTCATTGAAATTCACAATTTCGGCATCTTTCATAATCCGCGAAATCAAAGCGTTTTTTGCTTCTTTACTTATTGCTTTGACTTTAATTTTACGGAAAAATTTCTGTTCGCTACTGTCTAAAACCTGATAATTATTTCCGATATTTTCTTTCAGTTTATCAATTTCGCCGCGATAATCAATTTCGAATATGTTATCTCCATAGTTATGGCGAATTTCGTCTATCTGTCCGCTTAAAACATTTTTTGATTTGTTTATGAGCGTTATATAATTGCATAATTCTTCGACCGAAGCCATGTTGTGCGTAGAAAAAATAATTGTAGAACCCTGTTTTTGAAGATTCAGTATTTCGGTTTTTAACAGGTTTACATTTATAGGGTCAAATCCGCTGAAAGGCTCGTCGAATATAAGGAGTTTAGGCTTGTGCAAAATAGTTACAATAAACTGCACTTTTTGCGCCATGCCTTTTGAAAGCTCTTCGACTTTTTTGTTCCACCAAGCCTGTATTTCAAATTTTTCGAACCATTCGAGCAGGTTTTTTTCCGCATCATGTTTGGTAAGTCCTTTTAGCCTTGCAAAATACATAGCCTGTTCGCCGACTTTCATTTTTTTGTAAAGACCGCGTTCTTCGGGCAAATATCCGATGCTGTAAACATCGTTTTCATGCAGTTTGCGTCCATCAAAATATATTTCTCCGCTGTCGGGCGCTGTGATTTGAGTGATAATCCGTATCAGAGTAGTTTTTCCTGCTCCGTTTGGTCCCAGCAAGCCGTAAATGCTTGCCTGCGGAACTTCAATGCTGACATTATCAAGAGCCAGATGATTGGCATATTGCTTTACAATATTTTCTGTTTGTAAAATCATGTTTTTTGTTGTAATAAATTTTATTCTTCTTTACTGTTCATTATGACACGAATAAGATTGTTGTCGTTAAGAATTTGTTCAGCAAGTTTTTGAATTTTTTCGGCGTTCATTTCATCTATAAATTTATCATAATCGCTTGTAGCGTCAAAATTCAAAAGGTGTAGTGAAATCAGATAACCTAACCATGTATTGTTTTGCCGGAGTTGATCTTTGCGCTGTTTCACCATAAATTCTTTTACCTTGCTTAAATCGTCTGCTGATGGTCCGTTTTCGGCAATTTTCTTAAATTCGTCTGTAACATCGTCCAGCAGTCCTAACTTTTCTACTTTTTCTTTATCCGAATCAAATGAAACGAGAAAAGTGTAAGTTTCTTCAGGTTCTCTGATCAAACGTCCCGAAACGCTTACGCCATAACTTCCGCCTTTTTCTTCGCGAATAACTTCGGTATAGCGCATACGTAAAATTTGTCCCAAAACATCTATCAATATGCTGTTTTCGAGAGTATAATCAATATCGCCTGTCCATGTGTAAGCGACAGTAGTTTTCGGCGTTTGCATTTTTGTTTCAAAGATATTGTCCTTTACTCCGCGAACAGGAATTATTCCATCGTTTTTCCATGTTCTTACTGTTGAGTTTGCCGGTATTGAACCTATGTATTTTTCGACAAGCGGTTTTAATACGGCAGGGTCGATATTTCCAACAAAGGCAAAGGTAAATTTTGCGGCATTATCGAAAATCTGCTTATGCAAATCAGGCAATCTGTCGAATTTGATTTTGTCGATTATTTCAGTCGAAATTACCTGACGGCGAGGATGATTGTTGTATAAAGTTTTCTGCCGTTCTTTTGAAAATATGTAACTCGGATCGCTTTCAAAATTTTTCAACTGTGTTTTGTAATTGTCAACAAGCACATTAAAATCGTTTTCGTCCCAGCGCGGACCGGTAAAGTTCATATATACAAGCTGTAAGATTGTTTCAATATCTTTTGGCGAGCCGCCTGCCGATACTACCGTGTTATAATCCGAAACACTGATACGAACGTATGCTGTTTTTCCTGCCAACTGCTTGTTCAGATCAATAGCGTTGAGCTTTCCTGTTCCGGAACGCGACATCACTGTCGGCATGTAATATGCGGTATTATAATCATCGTCCGAAACATTTGAAGAACCATCGCGAGCCGATATTGAAATCACTATTTCATCGGCTTTGAAGTCGGTTTGTTTTACAATAATTTTTACTCCGTTTTGCAGTGTCCATACCGTAGAACCGAATTTGTCGGTTTCTTCTTTTACAACCGACGAGCCTTTCAATACAGTTTCTTCGGGAATAATCGGCTGTTTCACAACATCATCCTTATACGCTTCAAGTTCGGCGGCGCGTACTTTCTCAATCACCGCTTTAACTTCATCTTCGGCAGGATATGTTCCCTGTTTTTCGGGAGCCTTAATCATTACAATTTGGTTTTCCAGAGTTATTAATTGCTTTGCAAACATGTTAACTGCATTTACATTAAGACTGAATAAGATCTCTTTCGTTAATTTCCAGTCTGTTTCTTCGTCGGGAATAGCATAATTATATGTAAAATTGCTGATAAATGAATAGATATAGTCTCTGTGCCGGTTGTCGTTGCGATTGTTGTAATATACTTCAGCCTCTTTCAAATAATTGGCTTTTGCAATTTCAAATTCACTTTCTGTAAATCCGAAACGGCGTATTTTTTCCAGCTCGCCGTATAACGATTCAAGAGCAATCAGCGATTCGCCTTCGCGAGCCGTCACTGCTCCTGAAACGACATCGCATGATGCAGTCATTCTGTATCCTCTGGTATAACCCGAAATGAAAGGCGCATTTGGTTTTTGAGCTATTTCTCTCAAGCGGCTATTTTCCATTCTGCTAATCAGTGACTGTATTAAATTCATCGTATAAACACCATAAGTTCCCTGCATTTCTTTCGGCACAGGATCGTGCTTTATAGAAATTGAAACGTCTGTACCTGTCGCTTCAGGATCTGTAATCACGGCAACGGTTGGCTCCGCATTTTTCGGAAGCGGATAAATTCCTTTTGGCTCGGGATTTTCAACAGGCTTAACATCTGCAAATATTTCTTTGATTTTTTCGACAACAGCATCCGCATCAAAATCGCCGACAACAACTATACACTGCAAATCGGTACGATACCAGCGATGATAAAAATCGCGAATTTCATCATGTTTGAAATTTTTTAGAATTTCGTCTGTTCCTATAACATTGCGTTTTGAATATCGCGTATCGCCGTAAAGCACAGGCAAAGATTTTTCGTGCATGCGCCAGCTTGCGGTGTTTCGCGTGCGTTTTTCTTCTAAAATAACACCCCGTTCCTTATCAATTTCGTCTCCTTTCAGAGCGATAAACTGCGACCAGTCGTGCAGAATAAGCAAACATGTATCAAGATTTCCGGGTTTATCAAGCGGCACAGCCGAAACATTGTAAACAGTCTGTTCCATACTTGTGCTTGCATTCAGATTTTGCCCGAATTTAATTCCAACCGATTCGCACCATGTTATAAGCTTTTTGTCGGGAAAATTAGTCGTTCCGTTAAAAGCCATGTGTTCAAGAAAATGCGCCAGTCCCTGTTGATTGTCTTCTTCCTGCGCCGCTCCTACATAATGATAAATGTAAAATTCCGCCTGCTTTTCAGGTTTTGCATTTGCTTTAACGTAATAAGTAAGTCCGTTTTCCAATTTTCCTGTTTTTACATTTTTATCGACAGGAATACGTTCCATTGGATTTGTTTGTGCATTTACCGTAATCACATACAGCACAGCAACGATAATTGATAATAGGATTTTTCTCATGGTGTGTAATTTTAATTATTTAATTCATTAGTTTATTAATATCTGTTTTATTTTTTCACAAAAGTAAAAAAATATTTATATTTTAGCATACATTTATAATTCTTTTATTCCATTAATTTGGATTAAATTTTTCGACTGTCAATATTAATTTATTGTTTTTCGATATGCAAATGTAGATACATTTTTTCAATATGAAGGTTAACAAATACTAAATAATATTAAAGCAATATGGTTTCAAACATACAGAACCTTTTGCAAGTTTATGATTGATTAAAATATCCTATTCAAGCAATTTTGCCTTTTGTTTTTCAAACTCTTCTCTTGTTATAATTCCTTCATCAAGAAGGGCTTTAAGTTTGCGAATTTCGTCGGCAATGCTGAAATTGACCGTGTTTTTTTCAGCATTTTCCTGTGCTTTTAATATTTCTGTCTGTTCTGCTTCGGGTTCTATAACCTGTCTGTATGTTACAATATTATCGGTTTTTATAAGAAGTTCGCCTGTATTAAGAGCTTTTTCGAGATAGCAGTACAGATTTTCCTTTTTAGGACGGTAATATAAAATGATCAGCCATATTTTTTCATTTTTTTTACTTATCTGCCTTATTTTCTTTATGCTAACTTTTTCTCCCGAATAATTTGCGTAAATATTTTTTGTAAATTTATACGTGATTTTAGAAACCATTTCTTCGGGTTCATAAAATATGTTTTCAAAACAGTTTTCGTAGCAACCTGTCGGATTGCCGATATGAAGCACATCGCCTTCATTCAGCACAATTCCGTTTTTCAGATGCAGCGTTTTGTTGTTAAGCTGAGCAAAATCGTCCGACTGCGAATTCGCCGCCTGTAAAACGCATGAAATTGCAATAAGTGTTGTTAGTATTTTTTTCATATTTATTATTTTTTACAAAGATACGCTTTACATCCGAATTATTTAAAGTTTTATCAATGTGTCCGCATTTTCAACTTCCGGTTTATTTTCTTCTTTCTTAGCATTCCTCTTTATTGAACAGCATCTTTAAATGCTTCGTTCATATTTACGTATTCGAATATCTGCTCCTGCACGCTGTCTTTATATGCAAACCTGTCGATTGAATTCCATTCATGCACTTTTTTGTTTACGGTATTTGTTATCTTAATGCTTTTTAATACTATTTGCGGCTGTCCTGTTTCGCTGTTTTTTGCAACTACAAAAACAGGCTCCGAAAATTTGACTCGCGCCCAGTTTGCTTTCAGCGAACGCGAATCTTCTTTTTCGACTTTCAGTACTAATTTTCCCAAAGTATTCATTGATACCAAAAATGTGCTGTTCAGTTCATCGTAGTCGCTGATATTTGAAAGCGATAATTCCATTTGAAATAATGATGATTCGGCAAATTCTTCGATGGCTTTACCAAACAAAACTGTTATTTCGGCTCCGGCATCCGACGATTGCGATGCTTTTGTTTTTATGTATTCGCTCATATATTCGTGAGGCGAAAATAACTTTATAAAGCCCCACTTGCCGTTTTGATTTACACAGGCTAAATTATCCGAAAAATCTCTTACTCCGACAAACTCGGCAGGAATTACCCAGTTATTATTTTTATCAACAAATCCGTATTTGCCGTTTTTAACAGATTGAAATACCGTGCTGTTATTTTCGGGACGCGGCGTTAATTTCCTTGATTTGTTTTTTGTTGGAACTACGGGAGTCTGGTTTCCGTTTCGATTTATAAAATAATCCTCATCGTTTTCATATCTTTCTACTCGCGCTATGTCATCACGGAAATTATATACGGCATAATATTTGGGTTTGATTACGATTTCGCCTTCATGGTTTATATATCCCCATTTTCCTTTCAGCTTTATGCCTGCCATTCCGTCCGAAAAATTTTTTACTCCGTCAAATTCCGGTTCTATGACAATCGCGCCTGTTTTATCAATAAATCCCCATTTACCGTTTTTACGTATGGAAGCCAATCCTTCGTAAAACGACGATGCAACCTCAAACTGCGGTTCTATAACCCATTTCCACGAAGGAAAAGAATCGCTGCTCTGCGATTGCGCAACTACGGTTGCACATAACATAACCGCAACATAAACAGTTAATTTCAAACGTTTCATATACTTATTAATTTTTGTAATTCATTAAAATTTATACAATAGGATAAGCGTATTGCATAAACATTGTCAAAATATTGCGCAATGTTAATAATAATTGCTGATAAATACAAATATATTCAAATATTTTATATTAAATGAATTTGTGAACAGTATTTATCCATTGTATTCGGATAAAATTTTTATGCGGATTATTAAAGAATATTTTCTATCTGTGATTTAGTATTATTACATTTTTCGCAATATATGATAACACAAAATATAAAATAAATATGGATGGTTTTCGGACTTTTTGTCATTATGCTTTAATATATTTTGCCAAAATGACCTGTGTATAAGTGATTTAACGACAATTTGTCATAAAAATGTCTTTGGCAGGCATTTTGATGCTTACCGATTATAAAAATATTTAATTTTAAAACAGAATAAATACGGTTATGAATAACAATTTTACAATAAAATCACAGGAAACAATTCAAAATGCTTTGAATATTGCACGTAAAAACAGTAATCAGTGTGTGGAAACTGCTCATTTATTGCAGGCAATCCTCGGCGAAAACGACAGCATCGGAATTTATTTACTGAAAAAGGTCGGAGTGAATATCGACCTTGTCAATAAGAATCTTTCGGATATTATTTGCAGGTTTGTAAAGGTTTCTGACGGCGAACAGTATTTCAGCCGCAACGCCAATCAGGCAATAGCAAAAGCTTCTGAATTTGCATCCAAAATGGGAGACAGGTTTGTTTCTGTAGAGCATCTATTGCTCGGACTGTCGGATATTGATGATAATGTTTCGCAACAATTAAAAAATGCGGGACTTGGAATTAACGAATTAAAAAAAGCAATTACTGAAATTCGCAAAGGTTCGAAAATAGACAGCGAAACCGCCGAAGAAACTTACGATTCGTTGAACCGTTACGCTATAAATTTGAACGAGCGTGCGCGCGCAGGCAAGCTCGATCCCGTTATCGGGCGAGACGAAGAAATTCGACGCGTGCTGCAAATACTTTCGCGCCGTACCAAAAACAATCCGATACTCGTGGGCGAACCGGGCGTTGGAAAAACAGCCATTGCCGAAGGAATTGCGCGTCGAATAGTAAATGGAGATGTTGCCGAAAATCTTAAAAACAAGCAAATTTTTTCGCTTGACATGGGAGCGCTCATCGCCGGCGCAAAGTACAAAGGCGAATTTGAAGAACGTTTGAAATCGGTAATCAGGGAAGTCATTGATTCGGATGGAAATATTATTCTTTTTATAGATGAAATTCATACTCTGGTCGGAGCAGGAAAGAGCGAAGGCGCAATGGATGCCGCAAATATATTGAAGCCTGCTTTGGCGCGCGGCGATTTGCGCGCTGTCGGAGCTACAACTCTGGACGAATATCAGAAGTATTTTGAGAAGGATAAAGCGCTTGAACGGCGGTTTCAAACAGTAACGGTTGACGAGCCTTCTGTTGCCGATGCCGTATCAATTTTACGAGGATTGAAGGAACGCTACGAAAATCATCACAAGGTAAAGATAAAAGATGATGCAATAATTGCAGCGGTTGAATTGTCGAATCGTTACATAACATCAAGATTTTTACCCGACAAGGCTATTGATTTGATTGACGAGGCTGCCGCAAAGTTGCGTCTCGAAATAAATTCCGTGCCTGAGGATATTGATGAATTAGACCGTCGCGTGCGGCAACTGGAAATTGAGCGCGAAGCGATTAAACGCGAAAACGACAAACAGAAAACAGATATTATTTCTAAACAGATAGAGGAAATAAACGAACGGCGAAATGTATTGCGCGCCAAATGGGAAGAAGAAAAAAATATTATAGATCAAATACAGAAAAACAGACAGCTCATAGAAGATTTGAAATTGCAGGCAGAAAATGCCGAGCGCAGCGGAGATTATGGAAAAGTGGCAGAAATACGTTACGGTAAAATACGCGATGCGGAAGAGGAAAATAAAAAACTGATTGAACAGAAACAGCAATTGCAAAAGGATTCATCGCTTATCAACGAAGAAGTCTCGGCTTCCGACATTGCCGAAATTGTTCAAAAGTGGACAGGAATACCTGTCAACAGGATGCTGCAGAGCGAAACGGAAAAATTACTTTCGATGGAAACAAAGTTGCACGAGCGTTTAGTTGGTCAGGATGAAGCGATACAGGCTGTTTCGGATGCTATTCGTCGAAGCAGAGCAGGTTTGCAGGATGAGAAAAGACCTATAGGGTCATTTCTGTTTTTGGGAACTACAGGCGTAGGAAAAACAGAACTGGCAAAGGCTTTGGCTGAATTTCTGTTTAATGATGAAAACATGATTACTCGTATCGACATGAGCGAATATCAGGAACGTCATTCTATTTCGCGTTTGGTAGGCGCTCCTCCGGGATACGTAGGATACGATGAAGGCGGACAGCTTACCGAAGCCGTACGGAGAAAGCCGTATTCGGTTGTTCTTCTCGACGAAATTGAAAAAGCGCATCCCGACGTTTTCAACACATTGCTGCAACTGCTTGATGATGGACGTTTGACGGATAATAAAGGACGCACGGTAAATTTTAAAAATACCGTAGTAATAATGACTTCCAATGCAGGTTCGCATGTTATTCGCGAAAACTTTGCAGAAGTCAATTCCAAAAACAGGGATGAAATTGTAGAAAAAACACGTAAACAGGTCATAGACTTGCTGAAAGAAACAATTCGTCCCGAATTTCTTAACCGTATTGACGAAATTATAATGTTTGCGCCGCTTAGCCGTAATGATGTACGGCAAATAGTAACATTGCAGATAAAAGAAATACAAAAGCGCCTTGCAACAAATAATATAACACTGGAAGTGAGCAGGCATGCTGTCGATTATATTTCCGAAAAGGCTTACGATCCTGTTTTCGGAGCGCGTCCGGTAAAACGGTTATTGCAGCGTGAACTGGTAAATGAGTTATCGAAAAAAATACTCGGCGGCGAAGTAAAAAACGACAGTAAAATCACGGTTGAATGTTTTGATGATAAATTAGTCTTCATAAATTAAAAATACTTAACAAAATCTCAATGAATATTTTAAATGTTTAACTTTTATTGTATTTCATTAACCGTAAAATGTAGTACTTTTGTCGTGTCAGGTGATGACAATGCATTTTCAAAGACAGAATGAAAATGTAGTTTTCATAGGTTAAGTTTTTAGGTTGGTTGAAGCCGTCCAATACTCCAAAGATTGGGCGGTTTCTACTTTTAATCCATAAGCAAAAACCTGACAGTCAAATCAACAGTTTTGATTTTATCAAGTAAAATATTTGAATCAATTAAAAGTCAAATACAATCCGTCAATTCTGTAATCTTTTCGTGTATTTTCAGTATTTGTGGCAAAAGTGGAGTATCGGAATCGTTGTTAATCATAAAATCGGCGTGTAAATTACGTTCTTCACCGCTCATTTGGTTTTCCATTCTTTTTATAATCTGTCGGCGCGACTGCATGTCTCTATCCATAACGCGCTTCATGCGCAAATCCTGCGGAGCATTCACAACAATGATTTTATCCATAAACCTGTCAAATCCGCTTTCAAGCAAAATCGCTGCTTCGTGAATTATGTACGGTGATTTCTGTTCGGCAAGCCATTCTTCAAAATATCTTTTCACTGCCGGATGTATAATACCGTTTACTTTTTCGAGAAGCTGCCTGTCGCCGAAAATTTTTGAAGCGAGTAATTGCCTGTCAATGTTTGTATCGCTGATGTATATTTGCTTACCTAAAATATTGATTATCTGTTCGCGAACCTTGCTGTCCGAATATGCTTTTTTTGCTTCGCAATCGGCGCAAAACACAGGAATTCCGATGGCTTTGAATATTTTAGATACCGTAGTTTTTCCGCTTCCTATTCCACCTGTTAATCCGATTTTCAGCATGGTGCTTTATTTTTTACTTACAACCGCTTCAACAAAATCGGGATATAAATCGACCTGTAAAACAGATTCGGGTTTTGCGGCAATATTGACTTTCAAATTTCCGCCGATACTTTTTTCAAATTCGTTAAAATCGGCAGTCAACACGAAATCGCTTTTGATTATTTTTGCAAGACTTGATATACCGGCGCGATATTTTATTTCAATATCATGCGGAAAAGTCATCACTTCCAGGCTGTCGGGTTTGTTCGTCAGTTGCAGCGGAACGGTAACTGTTGCTTCGCTGTAGCGTTCTACATTTACCTTGAACTGCACTTTTTCAAACTGTGCCGAAACGCTGTTCAGTTTGCTCAAGTCTATTTCGAGTACGCCGCTTATCGATCTGTTCAGATTTTCATACTTTTGCGCAATACACTGAATTTCGGTCAGCGAATCCAAAACATTCTGTTTTGCCGTAATCCATATACTGTCAGGTTTCAGTATGGTATTTCCGTTTTGCATGTATTCATTTGCAAATTCAAGCTGCAAATTGGATACGACCGGCAAGCGCTTGCTTTGCAAATCAACATAAGTAAAACGCAGAGTATCGGGCGACAAGCTTATAAGTTTTTCGCCATCGCCGAGCTGTTCCGAAAATTTCTGAAAAATATCGGACGACAGAACAAAATTTTTTGCTTTAGATAGAATTTTATCATTTATATCAATTCGTATGGTATTCTGTTCTGCCATATTGTAACGCATTGCAGTAAACCCGTTTGTATTTATTTGCGCCGTTACGTCCGTTTCTACATTAAAAACCCGCCGCATATCACTACTGCTGTAAAAGCCGACATGATACGATACCGTACGCAAATAATCGTTTGAAAGTTTATTCATCAGCCAGCCTACGCTTGCAGCCAGCACAAAAAACAGAAAAACAAATATTTGCTTGCCGTACAGATATTTTCGGATTCCCGACAAGGTTTCTGTTCTATTTTTGCTGCGATTGGATGTCGCTTGTATCTTTAAAAATAGTAGTGCGGTCAACGCGAATTTTCACATCTTTGTCGATTTCAACCAGCACGTAATTTTCTTTCATTTCGACGATTATGCCGTAAATGCCGCCTGCCGTGATAATTTTATCGCCTTTTTGCAGCGAATTGCGCATTTGTGCAATTTGTTTCTGTTTTTTTTGCTGAGGACGTATCATAAAAAAATACATGACTGCAAAAATTGCCGCCATCATAAGAAGCATCATTGTTCCACCGCCGCCGCCTGCGTTTTCCTGTAAGATAATTAAAGATTTCATCATTTTATCTGTTTTAATTTATTACTGTTATTATTATTTTATTTATAATTTTTCACTTTTTTCAAGTAAGTTTTCACTGTATTTTACTATATTGTTTTCTTTCATTTCGTGACTAATAATTTTATCGGCTACACCGTTTATAAAAGCGCTGCTTGTGGGCGAACTGAAGAATTTTGCTATTTCGAGATATTCGTCCATGCTGATTCGTACCGGTATTTCGGGAAATTCGCGCACTTCTGCAAGCAGCATTTGTAAAATCAGCGTATCCATAAAAGCAAGACGTTCAAAATCCCAGTTTCTTGTGTGTTCGTCAATTGTAATTTCGGTTTTGTCATAATCGGCAAGCGTTCTGCGGAACAGCCTGACTGCAAACTGTTCATCGTTGTCGTCCTTGTATAAGGGCAGCAGTTCGGTATAATTATCCTGATTTGCCCTGAATGACTTAACCGTTTTTATTGCCATGCTTAAAACAAATTCCAAATCGTCGATCCAGTAAATATTTTTTTCTTCGAGCAATACATAGATATAGTCAAGGTCTTCTATTTCATTTTCAAGGATTTTGCATATTAGCTGCCTGTCTTCTACAAACGAATGTCTGCTGTTGAGCATGTATTCCTTATAATAATCGGAACTTACCATGCTGCTGAATATTTTTTTCATTAGTTCGTTAGAATCATCCCAGCTTAATTTTTCCTGTTCTATGTAGTTTTGTAAAATTTTATTCTGTCTGAGTAATTTTATTACAGTATTGTCAACAAATTTTGTATTTGGATTTTTTTCTTCCTGCGAAGGTAAATATTTTTGT
Source organism: Prevotellaceae bacterium (assembly GCA_031265155.1). Lineage (GTDB taxonomy): Bacteria > Bacteroidota > Bacteroidia > Bacteroidales > UBA932 > JAIRKV01. The sequence goes on from JAISDB010000222.1 coordinate 24,026, forward strand.
TTCCCTATATTAATACGGTTTTGGGCATAATCTGCAATTTTAATTAACAGCAATAAAACGTAATGGTATAAATCATAGGTTTTATTTATACTGAAAACCAGTTCCTTTTCAGCTGATAGTTGCGATTGATTGCCCGATTTGATGTAGGCAAACAAAATTTTTAATACTTTTATTCTCAATAAACGTCTGCTTATCATAAATGATTTCTGAATTTGCCACAAAAGTAATATAAATTATGAATACGGCAAAAATTATTAATTATGTTTGATTTTTAATGAAATAATGTATTAAAATACTGTAAGCAGACATAATGGCTTCATATTATTATATTTTCGTAATGGCTATCCGGTTATTTTTCAGAATTTGCATCTTACAGGCAGCATTTTAACGGAATTTACCTGAAAAAATATTTAACTTTGTCGCAAATATATGCATTATGAGTGAGCATAAAGTAAAGGAACCTTCGATTTTGCTGTCGTTAATACCTGTAGTGGTATTAATCGTATTACTGTTTATTGCCATACGTACATTTGGCGCAGATGCCCTGTCGGGAGGAAATCAGATTATTTTGCTTGCAGCATCTGCCGTATGCTGTGCCATCGCTATTTTTTACTGTAAAACAAAATGGACGGACATTGAAAAATCCATTGTTGACAATATTTCCGGCATTACGCCTGCAATACTGATATTGCTGATAATAGGCGCCTTGTCGGGTACGTGGATGATTAGCGGCATTGTTCCAACATTCATATATTACGGAATTCAGATTATTCATCCGAGCTTTTATCTTGTTTCATCATGCGTTATTTGCTGTATTATTTCGGTAATTACAGGAAGTTCGTGGACTACTATTGCTACAATCGGAGTTGCACTGTTGGGAATCGGGCTTGCTCAGGGCTTTTCGCCGGGATGGATTGCAGGCGCAATAGTTTCGGGAGCGTATTTCGGCGACAAGATTTCGCCTCTGTCCGATACTACGATTTTAGCTTCGTCGGTAACCGAAACGCCTTTATTTACTCATATTCGCTACATGATGATAACAACAGTTCCATCGATAGCTATTACATTGATTATTTTTACTGTAGCAGGATTTTCGCATGATGTAACAGCTACCGACCGAATTGTGTTTTATGCAGCATCGCTTAAACAAACGTTTAACATATCGGCATGGCTGCTGTTGATTCCTGCAATTACCTTTGTCATGATTGTCAAAAAAGTTCCGGCAATCATTACATTATTTTTGTCGGCTGTCATGGCAGGCGTTGCAGCTGTGATTGCACAGTCGCATTTGCTGCACGAAGTTTCAGGGCTTGAAATATCCGGAATAGCATCAAAATTTAAAGGATTGCTTATGATTTTTTACGGAAGTACTTCAATAGAAACAGGAAACGCCGAATTGAACGATTTGGTTTCGACCGGTGGCATGGCAGGAATGATGGATACCGTTTGGCTTATTATCTGCGCCATGGTTTTTGGCGGAACAATGATTGCAAGCGGAACTTTGAAGCGGCTTACATCTTCGTTTGCTCATCTGGTAAAACGAACAGCAGGCATGGTTGCTGCTACGGTTGGCAGCGGACTGTTTTTAACCGTCACAACTGCAGACCAGTACATTGCCATTGTACTTAACGGCAAGATGTTCAAGGATATTTACAGGGAACTTGGATATGAAAGCCGCTTACTGAGCCGTACAACCGAAGATGCGGTAACAGTGATTTCGCCGCTTGTTCCGTGGAATACCTGCGGAATGACGCAGGCAACCATTCTGGGAGTTCCAACCTTAACATATTTACCTTACTGCTTTTTCAATATCATAAGTCCGCTGATGAGTATAACGGTAGCCGCGCTGGGCTATAAAATTTTCAGAAACACTACGAATGAAGATGTTGAAAATAATGAGACAGAATAGATTTGGCATATAGCGTCGGCTGCTATTGACCTTTTGCTCACGCTGTTTTTATTTTTTATTTGGGGTTCGCGAGCTTCGCTTACGCTTCGGTTGGTTAATTTGCGTCAAGACAAATTAACAGAACAATATCTTTATTACCTTTTTTCTCTGAAAAATATACTTTTTAAGGAACGATTATTTATTTCAGTATTTTATATGAAAATTAATAATTTTAACATCAATTTTTTGCATTATAAAATAAATTCATATATTTGTGGAAAATTTACTGATAAAATGAAAGATACCGAATGTAAAACACGGCTGCTTGGTTTGAAATCGATGATTGGAAATACTCCGATGCTGAAAATCGACTATAAATATAAAAACAGACCGCGAACAATTTTTGCCAAAGCCGAATACTATAATTATACTGGAAGCATAAAGGATCGCATTGCCTATTATATTCTGGAAAAAGCTTACAAATCGGGAGAATTATTGCCTGATATGCACATTATGGAAGCTACAAGCGGAAACACGGGAATTTCCTTTTCGGCTTTGGGCAGAGCATTAGGACACGAAGTAACAATTTTCATGCCCGACTGGATGAGCAGCGAACGAATTAATATCATACGAAGCTTTGGCGCAAATATCCGGCTTGTAACAAAAGACGAAGGCGGATTTCTCGGAAGTATAGAAATGACGCAAAAAGCAAAACAGGAACAGCCCGAAAAGATTTTCCTGCCGTGTCAGTTTGACAATAACAGAAACTGCGAAGCACATGCGCAAACTACGGGATATGAAATTGCAGAACAGTTACTGAAACTCGGATTGACGCCTGATGCTTTTATTGCAGGCGTGGGTACGGGAGGCACTATTATGGGAGTCGGCAGCTTTCTTAGAGATATTAACGGCAAAATAAAAGTTTATCCTCTCGAACCGCTTAATTCGCCTACATTAAGCACAGGATACAAAACAGGCAAACATCGCATACAGGGAATTTCGGATGAATTTATTCCGTCGATAATAAAATTAGACCGGCTCGACTGTATAATTCAGGCTGACGACGGAGATTCCATCATAATGGCGCAAAAACTCGCACGAACATTAGGCTTGGGCGTTGGCATATCGTCGGGAGGAAACTTTGTAGGAGCAATAAAAGTTCAAAACATGCTTGGCGACGATGCCATTGTTACAACTGTTTTTGCCGACGACAATAAAAAATATCTGAGTACCGACTATTCAAGGGAAGAACCCGTAAAAGATGAATTTGTTTCGACAGATGTGATTCTGGAAAACGTTACGGTAATTAAATAGTCGCTCCTTAAAAAGTATATTTTTCAGAGAAAAAAGATAATAAAAAAGTTTTTTCTGTTAATTTACCTTGACGCAAAAGCCCGTCATTACGGGTCTTCGCTTTTGCTACGCCGCAATCCTCTGAAAATAAACGCTCTCTTAAAAAACCTGATTTTAATAACAAAACAACCTTAGTAGAAGAGCGTATTGAACCATATTAAACCTCATTACCTCATATTGTATTGAAATTAGGTAATAAGGTTGTGTTTTGTGTGTATTGCCCAAGCTACTGAGGTTGTTTTGTTATTAAAATCAGATGGAAATGGGTTTGTTGCGCCGTTTTATCCCTAAAAACGAAAACCGCCCGCAAATTTGCGGGCGGTGGCTTGCAGTTTCAATGGCGCTGTTTACTGCTGTATCAGGCTGCGGTATTTATCCAAGCCTTCTTCCATTTCTTTCCTGAACCTCGCTTCTTCAAACTGTATTGAAATTTTTTTATCCTGCGACAACTTCCTGTAAAGGTTGCCGATGGTTTCGTCGTTCATTTCCACGCAAGCATACACACGGTAGCTGCCGTCGGGCTGCGCGTAGGTATTGGTGCAAATTACACTGCTCGAAATAACGCCTTCAATAAGCGCCTTCTGCTCTTCACCCGACTGATTTACGAAGTCGGAAGCCAAATTTTGATTGGCGCCGGATTGATGCTCCTGGTCGAAATTCTTGACCATGCCCACGACTATCGACTGTATTGCCGACAGCAAGTTGAAGCGGGCGTCGAGGGCTGCCGAGTTTTTGGCAAGCCGCTCCGACTGGCTGTTGCCGATTCCGGATGTCCGCCTGCTTTCCTTCAAAGCCAGCTGCTCGCATTCTTCTTTTTCCATTTTCACGCCGCGATCGATGGCGGCTTTCTGTTGAGGCGTTTTAGCCACTTTGCTGCTTCCGCATGACGACATTATGACGCATGCTGCGATTGCCATTAAGGCAAATTTTAAGTAATTTCTTTTCATCTCTGTTTTTAATTTATGTTATTTTTATTTAACTGCTCTAATGAGCGTTTATTTTGTTAATGTTTTATTTTTACACTGTTTTTTACCACTTCTTTCTCAGTTTTCGCAATTGCGTTTGCGCATCAGAATCTCCTAATCGTGCGGCTTGTTGATAATATTTGATTTGCTCCTTTTTTTTCTTTAATACCCCATAGACATAACCCAAATTAACGTATGCAAATGCATAGTTTGGATCAATGGCTATGGCTTTTTGATAGCACCGTATGGCTTCATCGTAGTTCTTTAAACTATAGCAGGCAATTCCCATGCTACCATATGCACCTGCATGGTTCGGGTCAATGGCTATGGCTTGCTGGTAATACTCTATAGCCAGCTCATTAAAACCGTTCTGTTGTGCGTTATAACCCTTTGTAAAATATTCCTCGGCGGAGAGTGCATCGGCGGCTTGCCGGTATTGTGTTTGCAAGGCAAAGCGCTGCTGCTCGTCTTTAATTTCTGCCAGTTCTTTTTTCAACCTATCAGCTTCGGCTTCGGCGGCTAAGGTGCGCTTGCGGGCTTCTTCCAAGTCCTTCGTCTTTTGCCTGTCATTAAGCACGTCGGCTATTCGCCGCTCAAGATCTTTGGGGTCAACCGCCATTTCAGCTCTTATGTAATATGTGACGCCATTCCACTGATCGTCGAGGGTTTTCATCTCCACAATGCCCGCCGTGATGGCTTCTATTTTTTCGGAATATTCCTGCGAATGCTCGTCCTGCACAAGCCGCTGTTCGGCTCGTATGTATTCGCCAAGCTCGCGCAGCAGGATTGTGCGCATCTGGGTGGTGGCATTTGCCCGCGCCGTAAGTTTGCTGTCGGCTTCGCTTGCCTGATAGGTGTAGTCGCGCATAAAGGTTTTCTTCTGCGCCTGCAGGTTTGCCGCGCATACGCTTACAAGCAATAATAATAAGATGATTTTTTTCATAATTCCGGATTCTGACTTTTTTAATCCCGACAGGTTTTTGAAAGATGTTGCACGCCATTGGTCAGAGTCCTGCCGTCCTGAAAGGACGTAATTTTCATAACCGATGGTCGATGACCATCGGCAAGGAAACTGCAATATAATACTGCCTGAAAGGCAGGACTTTCGTATGCTCCGTTTATCTTGCCTTTCAGGCAGAGACAGTCGTGATGAGTCTTCTTCGCAGGTCAACAACCTGCGGTTATGAAGATATTGCCCTTCAGGTAAGTGTTCGCCTTTGCGAGGTATTTTTTTATTTACTGTTTTTATATTTGCCATTGATTACTGATCAAATTATTAATTGTCCTGCGTCTCGTAGAGACGGAATATAGATAAAAAAATCTTTCCTGTACGTTTCGCGCGGAGCACTGCCAGCGACTTGAAATACTACAGGCAATCCGCGCGAAAGGCAGACAGATGCAACATTTCTACGAACGTTTTTTAACCCTTGGAGAATGTCAGGATAAATTCGTAATCGTCAATCCCCATATCATAAAATTCGGAATCATCGAGTCCCATAGCTCGCATGGTTGCGTGCGTCCATATCAACTCAAGCGTTTTCCCCGACACACGATATTTTCCCCATGAAGTGCCTTCTATGATAAGTTCGTCGCCCGAAATGCGGTATGTCCCGCTTACCGACTGTCCATCTATGCCGGCGGTAACTTTTCCGTTTCCTTCAAACACGAAATACAACCCGCGAAAATCGGACAGGTACGACGAAAAGTCTATCCCTTCCTCTTTGGCATCATACCACTGTCCCTCGAAAGAAAATCGCATATTTGCTTCGCGGTATGTCCAGCGACCTGTCAATCCGTCGTTGTCGTCGTCATCCTTGCTGCACGAAACGGTCGTTGCGGCAAATGCTGCTATCATTAGCATACCTGCCATAATTTTTAATATTTTTTTCATCATAATTTGTGTCGGTTATATACCATCGACTCATCGGTTTTTAGTTAAAATTTTATTTTTTTATAATTTCCCTACTCTGTTCCGGCTTTTCGGGTTACGCCGTTTGTTTAATTGTTTTTTTCGTCATTGCGGACTTTACCCGCAATCTCATCATTCATGGGATTCCGATTTTCGCCGGAATGACGGGTACTTTTTTTAAACCTAACAGGTTTTTAAAACCTGTTAGGTTTTGCCCTATTTTCGGCGTTCCGCCTCGCAATGACGTTGCTTTATAAACTTTCACTTTACAACTTTATAACTTTCAACTGTTACGGAATTATCGCGCTCATGATT
>JAISDB010000030.1 GCA_031265155.1 Prevotellaceae bacterium
CAATCGTTCCACTAATGCATCGGCGGAATCTTTCAACTCAAAAATCAAATCGTTCAGGGCAGAACTCAGGGGAGTTCTTGATATTCCTTTTTTTCTTTTCCGGCTATCAAAGCTCTATGCCTAAACACAGGATTTTGCAGGTGAGCCAAAAAAGATTTGATGCAAATCAACTTTTCATACCCGCGTCAGGCGCGGCAAAAAGACGTAAAAACAATGAGGTTGTCCTGTTTTTGGGACAGTCTCATTTTGGGATAGTATAGTTTTTGGAGGTATCAAATCTGCGTACGGACGAGACGTAGCCTCATTCCATAATAGAATCAAATCACCGAGCTGAATTGCTGCAAGAACCGCATGTCGTTTTCAAAGTATAGGCGCAAATCGCGCACTTGCCATTTGAGCATTGCAAGGCGTTCTACTCCCATTCCAAATGCAAATCCCGTATATTTTTCTGAATCAATGCCGCAATTTTCGAGAACGTTAGGGTCAACCATTCCGCAGCCCATTATTTCAAGCCAGCCCGTACCCTTGCAGATATTACAGCCCTTTCCTCCGCAAATTTTACACGAAACATCCATTTCTGCCGATGGTTCGGTAAACGGGAAATATGAGGGACGAAGCCGTATTTTCGTGTCTTTTCCGAACATTTCGCGGGCAAAATACAGTAATGTTTGCTTAAGGTCGGCAAATGATACGTTTTCGTCGATATACAGGCCTTCTATCTGATGAAATATACAGTGAGCGCGCGCCGAAATGGCTTCGTTGCGAAAAACGCGTCCCGGACAGATTATGCGAATGGGCGGTTCGGTCTGTTCCATTGCACGCACCTGCATCGAACTTGTATGCGTTCGCAGCAATATGTCGGGATTTTTTTCGATAAAAAACGTATCCTGCATGTCGCGTGCTGGATGTTCGGGCGGGAAGTTCAATGCACCGAAAACATGCCGGTCGTCTTCAATTTCGGGACCTTCGGCAATTATGTATCCAAGCCGTTTGAAAATTTCAACAGTTTTGTTTTTCATAATTGATATGGGATGACGCGTACCTACAGGCTCGCTGTTGGCAGGCATTGTCATGTCAAAAACATCCGATGTTTTTTCCTGCGATTTTTCAAGAAATTCCCTGAATGAATTTATTTTTTCAAGCGTTTTTGTTTTGAGTTCGTTCAAATCTTTTCCCAGTTCGCGCTTCTGTTCGGATGTAAATGCCTTAAAATGTTCAAAAAGTTGAGTTATTTCTCCCTTTTTGCCGAGCATTCCTATACGGAATTCTTCAACCTGCTCAAGCCTTTCTGAAGTAAATTTTTCAACCTGATCAAGCAGTTCGCTTATTTTGTTTTTCATGTCGGTACAGCCTATTCTACACGAACAATTTTTTGAATCTTAATATCCGTAACCGGTCTGTCGCCTTCGCCTGTTTGCGTGGCGGCAATTTTATCAACAATATCAAGTCCGCTTACCGTTTCGCCGAAAATCGTATACGCTCCGTCAAGATGAGGCGTTCCGTTTTGATTGTGAACGATGTAAAATTGCGAACCCGATGATTTTTTTTCGGGATTAATCTGATCGCCCTGGCGGGCAGCTGCAACAGCGCCTTTTTTATGTTTGAACATGGGAAGAATTTCTGCGTCGATTTTATAATCGGGACCTCCCATGCCAAGGCGCGCTCCGGGCTGTGCATTTTTTGAATCGGGGTCGCCTGTCTGAATCATGAAATCTCTGATTACTCGATGAAAAAGAACTCCATCGTAGTATCCCGACTCGGCAAGCTTCACAAAATTATCGCGATGCAGGGGCGTTTCACTGTAAAGTTTAATGCGGATTGTTCCCTGTGTTGTTACAATGTCGAAAACAGGAGAGTTCGACGTTTTTACTTCCGCAATTTTTTCGGTTTTTGCTTCTTCGTTCATTGTCTGTGTTTCTTTTTGAACAGTATCTTCCGCTGTCTGTTTTACGGACTGTACTTCTTCGTTAATAATTTCTGTTTCGGTCTGCTGACTTTGCTGTTCGGTTTTTTTACCGCTGTTGCATGCGCAGACAGCAACTGCAATAGCAGCAATTAATAATAGTTTCAGTTTCATATCGTAATTTTTTATAATTTGTGTCCTGTTTCGATTGCAAAGGTAATTATAAGAATTGAAAAAGGAAAATTATAATACAAAATATAATATATTCGACTGTTATTATCGCAGGCAGGGCAGGAGAGCGCCGAGCCAAAGGCTGAAAACTTTTTTATTGTTTTCATGTGCATTTTCATTGCGATTTTCAAACATTATTTTTTTGAACGCAAGCGGATAAATTTCTGTCAAGAAGAAAATTTCTTTCCGTCAAGGGTGAAATTTATCGCTATCAGGTGAAAGTTGAATTAACAAGGATAATTACAGGTGCGATGGTATCTTTATGTTTCTCTTGCCCGGATACAAATTAACTAAAAAATCAGAAACAGCCGGCGCTAAAACTTAACGACTACTTATTTTTATAATGCATTATTTCTGCCTTGCGGTTTGCAATGAAAAATCACCCAATACTGCCGTTAACAAAAATTAACCGGACAAAATCAATAATTTAAATAAAATTTTGTTTATTTGCACAAATAAAGTAATAGGAATGAAAAGTATTTCGCATAAAATATTGTCGTTTGTTCTTTGCCTTGCGTACATTTTGGCATCGTACGGCTTTGTACGTCATGTATGTACGGGCAAAACCGATGATGTTGCCTATGTATCGCTGCTTGTAAACAATGAATGTAATTACTGTATGGAAAGCAGGGATGCCGGGCATCAATGCTGTCATCATTCCTTAAAACAGCAGCAGCCGGACGATGAAGACTGTTGCGAAAAAACTGTTCAAAAAATTACCGAAGATCAAAATTGCTCGCATGCCGATAATATTTCGGAATTAATATTTTTGGCATTAAACTCTGTGGTAATGACTTATGAAGCCGGTTTGGCTTGCAGCAATTTATCGAACTCAACCATAATTTACCCGCCGCCGATCTGCAGCAAAACGCCTTTAATATATTTTACGGGACAATTGCGTTTATGATTTCAGTTTAAAATTCTACATGCCGAAACACTGTACCGTTTTGGCAATACTTCGATTTTAAATAAATTTACTTATAAATCATAAATATACAATGAAAAAAATAAAATATATCTTTATAATATTCGTGTTTTTTGCGCTGTACGGTCAAAAAGCGCAGGCACAAAAAAACATAACAGGAAAAATATTTGCCATCGATGGCAAAGGAAACAAAAGTCCGCTTGGATTTGCATCCGTTGTTTGGGAAAATACATACACAGGAGCATCAGCCGATGAAAACGGCAATTTTGTTATTAAAAAACTTGGCGATGAAAATGCAAATCTTATCGCTTCGTTTATCGGATTTACAAGCGATACTCTTGAAATTACAGCCCAAGCCGAAGAAGTTGAGTTTGTTTTGTATGAAATATCTCAATTACTCAGTGAGGCAAATGTTATTGCGCATCAAAAAGGAAGCTATATCTCAAAACTGTCGCCGATAATGACGGAAGTTATTACGCAGAAAGGACTTTCAAAACTGGCGTGCTGCAATCTTGCCGAAAGTTTTGAAAACTCGGCAAGCGTATCGGTTGGCTACAGCGATGCCGTTTCGGGCGCGCGTCAAATTCGTATGCTCGGACTTGCAGGAACTTACGTGCAAATGCTCGACGAAAACATTCCTGCGCTACGGGGAATCGCTTCTACTTACGGATTAAGCTTTACGCCGGGGCAATGGCTCGAAAGCATTCAGGTTTCAAAAGGAACAGCATCGGTACTGAACGGATATGAAGCCATAACAGGTCAAATAAATGTTGAACATCGAAAACCCGACAGCAGCGAACCGCTATTTGTAAATCTGTACGGCGACAATGACCTTCGCTTTGAAGCAAATATTACATCTGCACTGAAACTGAATGAAAAACTCAGTACAATAATATTTACTCACGGGTCAACAGATGCAAAAGCTCACGACTACAACAGCGACGGATTTGTCGATTCGCCGCAAAAAAAGCAGATAAATGCAGGAAATCGCTGGCTGTATTCGGCTGATAAGGTAATTATACATTTCGGCTATCGCTTTTTGACCGAAAGTCGCGAAAGCGGACAAATACATGCCGACATGCCAAATGCTTACGTGTCGAATATCCGCAACAGGCATTTTAATACTTACGCAAAGATAGGTATTCCTTTCAACGAAAGCGGTTCGCGCAGTCTGGCGCTTATCGCAAGCTATGCGTATCACAGGCAAAATTCCTTTTTCGGAAAAAAAACATACGATGCACGGCAAAATTCGCTGTTATCAAATATTTTGTGGCAATCGGCGTTCGACAGCGCCGAAAAACACCGTTACACGGCAGGAATAACTTTTTCGCACGATAATTATAATGAACTGTTTACCGACAGTAAATTTGCAAATTCGTGGATTGGCGACAGAGTAGAAAATGTAAGCGGTGCGTTTGTGCAATATACACTAAAACCAAACGAAAAATTTGATTTGCTTGCAGGTTTGCGTATCGACCGCAACAGCATATATGGCGAAACGTTTATTACTCCGCGAATGCATTTGAGATATAATTTTGCCGCAAATTCAACTGTTCGCGCCTCTGCGGGTCGCGGATTTTATTCGCCTCATATCATTTCGTCCAATATCGGTATACTTGCAACAGGAAGAAAAATAGTAACGGATGAAAATATAAAAATGGAAAAAGCATGGACGCTCGGAGCAAGTTTTACTCAAAATTTCAAAGTCGGCGAAAATCAAAACGGATATGTAAGTTTTGACTATTTCCATACCGATTTTCAGGATCAGGCTGTTGTTGATGTGGAAGAAAGCGATGAATATATTCACATAGGCAATCTTAACGGAAAATCATATTCCGACAGCTATCAGACGGATTTCAGCATCGACCCGGTCGAACGGTTCAATGTTTTTGCCACGTTTCGATACAATCGGACAAAAGTGGATATGAGTCGCGGTTTGGTTGAAAAGCCTTTGGTTGACAGGTTTAAGGCTCTTGTAAATCTGTCGTATTCCACAAAATTTGAAAAATGGCGATTTGATTTTACGGCGCAGCTCAATGGCGGCAGTCGCTTACCTTTTTACGCCGCTCAGGCATGGAACATGACACATTCAAAATCCTACATGCTGTTTTTTGCGCAAATAACAAAAAAATATAAAAGCATGGATATTTATCTTGGCTGCGAAAATATTGGCAACTACATGCAAAAACAGGCTATTATAAATGCCGAAAATCCTTTAGATGATGATAAATTTGACGCATCTGTCATTTACGCGCCTCTTATGGGACGGAAAATTTATCTGGGAATACGGTTTAGATTACAGGGAGCAGAATAATTATCAAATACAATATTAATAAAAAATAAAAATTATGAAGAAAATCTTAATCATTGCGTTATCATTATTAACGCTTGCATTTACAGCAAATGCACAGGACAAAAAAAACAGCAAAATTTCGGAGGTCAAACTTGATGTGTCGAACATGCACGGCGATCATTGCAAACAGCGCATCGAAAAAAATATTCCTTTTGAAAAAGGAATAAAAGATGTTGAAGTAAATCTCAAAGATAATACCGTAACAGTGAAATACGACAACACAAAAACCGATGTCGAAAAAATCATAGAACGGTTCGAAAAGCTGGGCTATCCTGCCGGTGTTTCAAAAAGCGCCGAAGCAAAAAAAGAATGACCAATCGGTTGACCGTTCAAAAACAGTCAAACCTGTCGGTATATTAAAAATATCGACAGGTTTTTGTCGATTCTGCGTTCCGCAGGAACGAAATGTCGGTAGAAACATAATCGCTTCCTATCGTTTCGCGCGTAGCGCTGTCGGTGACTTGAAACGCCACAGGCAACCCGCGCGACATGTACGCCCTACCGCTTTCTACCAACGTTTTGTCCCATACGGGACATCTTTCATTTACCATTTTTCTATTTGCTATTTTTGATTTAAATATTTAATGATTCATTATAAACCTAACAGGTTTTTAAAAACCTGTTAGGTTTTGTTTCTTTTTCTACTAACATTGAAAGTATCTCGAAAGTTCTGCAACACGTCATTGCTGTAAAAGTCAAATAATTCGTTACATGTTTAACATTTTAATTGGTGTTATATTTCCGATAGCCGAGTGTGGTCTGTGCTCGTTGTAGTAGACCAAGAACCCCAGCAGTT
>JAISDB010000048.1 GCA_031265155.1 Prevotellaceae bacterium
TGCCGTCTTGCCTTTGCTCCGAATCATATTTACATAAAAATATATTCTCAGGAAACAGGCTGGTACAACACGGAACTTACAAGCGCCACGTTTCCCGTAGATGCATGGATTATGGCTTCGGGCTATGTAACTCTGGATGCAATACGCAATGGCTTGTACATGGATACGCTGAGCGACATGCAGGCGGTTGCAAACTGTCTGGTAGATTTGGCTCAGGGCTATCAGCGCAGGTACGGAAAAGAGAATCCCGAATTTGTAGTAAAATGCTGCAATACTGCTTTGCAGTATCATCCGGCAAACGTAAATGCCATGCTGACCAAAGCCGAAGCGCAAAAATATTACATCCGGTCGCTAATGAAAAGCAAGAATGCAAAAAAAGGCGGAAGAGCTTTTTGAAGACAGTACAATAAAAACAATGTATGCCGAAATGTAAGAAGCGTACGTCCGTCTTCACGAATCGGGCTATCGCCGCATGCCCGAAGAAATGTATCTGCAATGGATGGGCTTGCTGAAAACAGATCCGGACAGGTATGTTAAAAAACTGTTTTGAATTTTAATTTCCCGGAACTGTAAAACAAATTCCAAATACGGTTGCATTTTATACTTGTTTCTGCGATCAAAAATTTTTACACTTTAATATTTCAATATTAATTTTTATTATTACATTTGTAGAATTATAAAATCAATTTTTAATATCTTCATTATAATGAAAAGCCTTGTATCTATCACGGATTTTAGTAAGGATGAAATACTTAAAACGCTTGATTTGGCAGCAGAATTTGAGCATCATCCGAATCAGAATATACTGGAAAACAAAGTCGTTGCTTCTATCTTTTTTGAACCGTCCACACGCACCCGTTTGAGTTTTGAAACTGCAGTAAATCGTTTAGGCGGCAGGGTTATAGGATTTTCCGATTCGTCCAGCACAAGCGTATCTAAAGGCGAAACATTAAAAGATACGGTTTCAATGATTGCAAATTATGCCGATTTAATAATCATGCGGCATTACATCGAAGGCGCGGCGCGCTATGCAAGCGAAATTTCAAGAGTTCCCGTTATCAATGCCGGAGATGGAGCAAATCAGCATCCGAGCCAAACTTTACTGGATATGTATTCTATCAAAAAAACGCAGGGCAGGCTCGAAAATCTCACAATAACAATGATTGGCGACCTTAAATACGGACGCACGGTACATTCGTTGCTAATGGCGATGTCGCACTTTAATACGGCATTTAAATTTATTGCGCCTGCAGAATTGCAAATGCCTGTGGAATATAAAAATTACCTTGACAAACTTGGTCTTAAATATTCCGAACATACCGATCTTATTGAAAATATCGGCGATACGGATATTATATACATGACTCGAGTACAGCGCGAACGCTTTTCTGATTTGCTTGAATATGAAAAAGTTAAAAATATTTATGTGCTCACAAACGAAATGATAGAAAACACAAAGCCGAACGTAAAGGTTTTACATCCGCTTCCGCGCGTAGGCGAAATAGACGTTAATGTAGATGATAATCCTAAAGCTTATTATTTTACACAGTCGCTCAATGGCGTTTACACTCGAATGGCAATAATCGCATCTGTTTTGGGATTGAAATAATCATTAAATAATGTTAATTGAATTTTTAAAATTAAAAATATGCAGAAAGAATTAAAAGTAAGCGCAATTAAGAACGGTACAGCGATTGACCACATTCCATCTAATGCATTATTCAAAGTTATACAAATTCTCGGACTCGAAAAATCGGAACATCAAATTACTTTTGGCATGAATCTTGAAAGTAAGTTGATGAAGAATAAAGCTATTATTAAAATTGCCGACAGATACTTCAAAGATGATGAAATAAACAGAATTACTTTGGTAGCGCCTCAGGCAAAATTGAATATAATAAAAGATTATGAAGTGATTGAAAAGAAAATTGTTGAAGTTCCTGATTTTATCGAAGGCATAGCAAAGTGTATAAATCCGAAATGCGTTAGCAATATCGAAAATATAAAATCGAAATTTAAAGTCATATCAAAAGATAAAGTTACATTACAGTGCCATTATTGCGAGCGGATAACAAATCAGGAAAATATTATAATAAAGAACTGAATGCAAGAATTAATATAGAATATTAAACAAATTATAAAAAAAATTATTATGAAGAATTTTAAAGTTTACGTTTCGGCAGTTTTATGCGCCTCGATATTGATGTCGGGTTGCAACGAAACAAGTAATACGACAAAGGGCGGAGTAGCCGGAGGAGCAGGCGGCGCTCTTCTTGGCGGAATCATCGGAAACCTTATTGGTAAAGATACCAAAGGAACAGTTATTGGCGCAGCAATCGGAGCTGCAGTTGGAACGGGAGCAGGCGTTCTTATCGGTAAAAAAATGGATAAGCAAAAAGCCGAACTGGAAAAAATAAACGGAGCGCAGGTAGAAAATACAACCGACAGTAACGGATTGCAGGCAATTAAAGTTACTTTTGATTCAGGAATACTGTTTGCTACAAACAGCAGCACTTTGAGCACGGCAGCACGTAATTCGTTAAGCAATTTTGCAATATCGCTGCAAAATCATCCGCTTACTAATGTGCAGATATTCGGTCATACCGATAACACGGGTTCACGTCAGGTGAACGAAAGATTGTCGCTGGAACGCGCACAAGCCGTTGCAAACAATTTAATCGGCAGCGGCGTGAACGGTCAACGCCTTGCCGTAAAGGGTCTGGCATACGACGATCCTGTTGCCGATAACAGTACAGCCGACGGAAGATCACGAAACCGCCGCGTTGAAGTTTATATCATTGCCAATTCCGAAATGATAAATCAGGCGCAGTCAGGCACGCTGCAATAACGGTTTTAACAGTACAAAATGAGAGGCTGTCTTCTTTTCAGGCAGTCTCTTTTTTTGCTGTATCTGTTATGACTAATTGGTATCGGGTCGCAACAACCGGACAAGAGCGCTTCAGCGGCAATTTTCATACTAATGACAAATACCGTATCAATAATTCCTGAACCTGCAAGAAGATAATTTCTTTGCAGGGAGCGACGGATTCTATTTTTTTTTACTACTTTTGACCCTTATTAAATTTAATATAAATCATAAAGTCAAATTATATAATGGAAAAAATAATTTCATGCTTCATTCCCGTAAGTGAAAACGAGGATTTTACGACGACTGTAAATCAGCTGTCAAGCTCATGCATGGTTGATAAAATATTTTTAATGTCGGCGCAACAGCCTGACATCATTCCCGAAAAGTGCGAATGGATTGAATGTAAAAATTTTTATTCGACAGGCGCAATAAAATCCATAGGCAATAATGCAACCGGCTTGTATAGTTTGATTTATACGAAAACATCGCCCCTTCAACTTGGAGCGTACGCTCTCGAGCGCTTTGTCAATTTAATTGACGATACGGGAGCAGGCCTGGTTTATTCCGACTATTACGAAAAGAAAAACGGCGAACTTTGCGCTCATCCTGTAATTGACTGCCAGAAAGGAAGTTTGCGAGATGATTTCAATTTCGGCTCTTTGCTTTTTTACAAAACGGAAGCACTGAAAAACGGAATTGCAAAATTTTCTCATGATTTCAGTTTTGCGGGTTTTTACGATTTGCGCCTGAAAGTTTCGCAAGCTTATTCGCTGCTCAGGATTCCCGAATTTCTTTATACCGAAACAGAACTTGATACGCGCAGGTCGGGCGAAAAGCTGTTTGATTATGTTGATCCGAAAAATCGCGAAGTTCAGATGGAGATGGAAAAAGCCTGTACTCAGCACCTCAAGGAAACAGGCGGATATCTGAAACCGGAATTTGATAAAATAGAATTTGAAGCTAATGAGTTTGAGTTCGAAGCAAGCGTTGTAATTCCCGTTCGCAACCGGGCGCGAACCATAGAAGATGCAATAAGGTCAGTATTAATGCAAAAAACAAAATTCAAATTTAATTTGATGATTGTCGATAATCACTCTACGGATGGAACAGGAGAAATAATCAAAAGGTATGCAGACAAAAACGATTTGATTGTTCATATCATTCCCGAACGTAAAGATTTGGGCATTGGCGGATGCTGGACTGAAGCGGTAATGGATTCGCGCTGCGGACGTTTTGCCGTACAGCTCGACAGCGACGATTTGTATATCGACGAAAATACTTTGCAAAAAATAGTTGATGCCTTTTACGAACAGCAATGCGCAATGGTTGTAGGAACATATAAAATAGTTAATATCGACTTGGAAACAATCCCGCCGGGAATAATCGATCATAAGGAATGGACGCCCGACAACGGTCGTAATAACGCATTGCGCATCAACGGACTGGGAGCGCCAAGAGCTTTTTACACGCCTGTACTGCGAAAAATAAAAGTCCCGAATGTAAGCTACGGAGAAGATTATGCTGTGGGACTGGCTGTTTCGCGAAACTATCAGATAGGACGAATATACGAACCGCTTTACCTTTGTCGCCGCTGGGATGGCAATTCGGATGCCGCTGTTGATATTGTAAGGCAGAATGCGTACAATACATACAAAGACAGAATTCGCAGCATTGAACTTGCGGCAAGAATTGCAAAAAATCAAAACAGACAGACTGATAATTTTAATCCCGAAATATTATGAAAAAGCTGTTAACAGCCTTGTTTGCTGTATTAATTTGCGGAATTGCCGTAAAGGCGCAAACCGATGATGCAAAATATAACGAAAATGACAAATTCATATTCAATTCGTTAATAAAAAAAGCATTATCCGATAAAGATTCTAATAACGAATATTCAAAACTTATTCCGCAAATCGGAAAATATTTTTTAGGACTGCCGTATGTTGCGCATACGCTCGAATGTGAAAATGAAGTTTTAACGGTAAATTTTCTTGAACTGGACTGTACAACTTTTCTCGAAAATGTTGTTGTGATTGCAACGCTTGCCAAAAACTCGCAAACCGATTTTGATTCGTATATACAACGATTAAAGAAATTTCGTTATCGCAATGGCGAAGTAGATGGCTATGCTTCTCGTATTCATTATTTTTCCGACTGGATTGCAACGAACGAATCGCGTGGTTTTGTGAAAAACGTTACCGAAGAAATCGGCGGAGAGCCATACGTAAAGACAATAAATTATATGACGCAGAACCGCGAAAAATATCCGCGCCTTGCCGATGAGCAGACTTTTGAGAAAATAAAACTGTCGGAAGAAAATCTTAATAAACGCAGGCATTATTATATTCCGAAATCGAAAGTTGTCGAAATTGAAAATAAGGTTAACGATGGCGATTTGATTGCAATCACGTGTACTGCCGAAGGGCTTGACATTGCGCACGTAGGCTTGGCTGTAAGGCAGAACGGAAGAATATATTTCATGCACGCGCCAATGTCGGGAAAACAGGTTACAGTAAGCGATGAACCATTGCACGACTATCTTGCAAAACGGGAAAGCAACACGGGAATAATGGTCGCAAGAGTGATTTATTGATTATTGTTGATTTGTGTTGTCTACTCTAAAAAGCAGGCAAATATATATTAAGAGTTGTAAGTCAGCTGACTTACAACTCTTATATTTTGCGATTTTTCTCTGTCTGTTACTTTCTGGTAAGTGTTATTGATACTCCTGCGAAAGTAAGTGTCATTTTGTTTCCATTCACAGTTCCGGAAAATGATATCTCAATACCATTACCCGCAGATGTGATCGTAACATTAGGCTTTTCATAAACATAAGTACCATTATCAGGTTCATCGTCATTCGAATAGGTAGTAACGAGATCTGTTGCTGTTGTGAAACTTAATGTCATTGTATAAGGACCTTCATCCTCATCATCAAGTGTGACAGTCCATACAGTTCCTACCAGAGAATCGGGAGTGTCAACAACATCATCATCTTTACTGCAAGATGTGAATGTTAAATTTAATGCCAGTAAGGCAAATGTAAAAAGTAATAATTTTTTCATGCTTAATAAATTTTAAACTGTTAGTGATTCTATAAAAAGTTTTTATTTACAATAATTTTTCAAAATGGAATGCAAAGGTATAATAAATTATTGATAAATTCAAACAGTTGGAATTATTTTGTATAATATTTCCCTTAAAAACTGATCTCGTAACATTAGTATTAATCTTATAATCAGGCATAAAGATACATTTTTTTTTGCAAACTATTCAATATTTTTTTTGTTTGGTGTAAAAATTGTTTTTTTATGGATAATTCAAAAAGAAAATATATCTTTGCGTCTACGATAATACATAAAGATATAATAAAAAGGGAGAAACAATATGATCGGCGATGTGATTAAACTGATTGTGGCATGGGTTTTTACTGTTGTTGGAATAACAATAGTAATTATGGGATTTATTAAATCTAAACCTCATAAAATAGATCCGAAAAATTTAATTCTGACATTATTCCTGTTAATAATGTCAATTTGCTTTACCGTTGAGTTTATGCAGGCATAGAACATTAATTTTTACGATAATCAAGCCGCAAGAGGGTTCTTATTTTATGCTAGGTGACTTATATTCAGTCTGTTTAACGGGTATATCATGAGTTTTGCTCTTCTTTCAATCCGCACTTTTCATTTCGCTGTTGATTTTTTTACTACCTTTACATTCGTAATAATTTTGAGTGATAACATATAAAACAGAAGTTAAAATAATGAAAAATTCGGAAGATTTTGAGATAGAATGAAAATCCGCTGCCGGCGTTATTCTAAATTCATTTCCGCTTATCCTTTTGCAATCCAAATAATCTGTAAATAGTTGCTTTATCGGCATATTGAAAACTCGCTTAAATAATAATTGAAAATAATTCAAAAATATGCTTTATCTTTGTTCAAAAAATAATGAAAGCATCAAAAGCAATAATAATATTAGCTGTTCTATTCATCGCAATTTCTGCCAAATCGCAGTCGGAACAGGTCATTGACACAGTAAAAACAAATCTTAATCAATTAGAAACGCAGGAAAAAATCAATACAAATACAGGTTCCGAAACTGTAAAAGATATTTATCCTGCAAGACTCTTTCCTGCGCCTGAAATCAATCTGAATCACAGTTTCAACAATGATTATCAATATTTTTCAAGTCCATTTGAGCTTCCAAAATACGATTATCAACTGGAATCATATATTGCCCGAACAACTCCAAATCCATTGGCAATACGTACTCCGCTGACATACGATTTCAATCACGGCGGTTATTTCGGACTTTCATCAAACAGTTTTCTTGCAGCTTTTCAAAGTCGTAAAACGTACATGCTAATAGGAACAGTAGAAAATGTCGGAAGCGCATATACATACGCTGCGGGTCGGATGCAATTTACAACAGCCGTTTCGGTTGATAAATATCGCGAAAACGACAGGTCAAAATACGATGCAAACATCAATGCCGAGTTCAGTTATCTGCTTTCAGACAGAATATTGCTTAACGTATTTGGAATGTATTCGATAGACAAAAATAAAAACCTGTTGTCGCGAGGCATGTACGGCGGACGCCCGCAAACCTATTACGGCAGTAATATAAATTTTGCAGTCACCGATAACTTTTATATAAAAACAGGTTTTTATGGAACAAATTATTCAGTCGGCGGAATCCGTAATAACGATTTTGGGTTCAACGGAGATATAGGCTTATGGGTTACCGACAGAATAAAAGTTGCAGGAATTGGACAGTATTCATTGAGAAACAGTTATGGCGAAATGTCGCAGGGAATGGGAATGTATCCGCAGACTTATTACGGAGGTTATCTGGAATTTAAGATTAATGAAAATTTTGGAGTTCGCGGCGGCGCATTGCAGCAGTTTGATATTCGCAAAGGCAAATGGGTTACTGTTCCCTATTTTGAATTTGTAAAATACTGACAAACCGTCAGCAGGGATGTTCATATAAAAACGAACACTGCCGAAATTCGACAGTGCCCGTTTTTTTCATTGCAATAACAAAGCCTAAGCTTGCGGAAGTACGGAAACATAGGACTTGTTGTTACGCTTACGGCGAAAAACAACAGTTCCGTCAATTAAGGCATAAAGAGTATGGTCTTTGCCTATACCTACATTTTCGCCCGGATTGTGAACCGTTCCGCGCTGGCGAACTAAAATATTTCCGGCAGTTGCAAGTTGACCGCCAAATAATTTTACGCCTAATCGCTTACTGTGTGATTCACGTCCGTTTTTTGAACTACCTACACCTTTTTTATGTGCCATCTTTATAAATTTTTATTGTTTCTAAATCAAAATTAATCAAATATTAAACAGCCTCAGCATTAGTTTCGGATTCATTTGTCGATGATTTTTTCTCGCCTTTTTTTCCCGTGATACCGTTTATTTCTTCAATTTGAATTTGTGTAAACTGCTGGCGATGCCCGTTTTTAACAGCATAGCCTTTTCTTCTCTTTTTCTTAAAAACAATAACCTTGTCGCCTTTAAGATGTTTGAGAATTTTTGCGCTAATCGAGGCATCTTCTATCGTAGGTGTGCCGATTTTTACCTGTCCGTCATTATCAATCAGCAGAATTTTATCGAAACTTACGGAGTCGCCTTCGGCGCCTTCGAGACGGTGAACAAACAGTTTCTGATCTTTTTCAACCTTAAATTGTTGACCTGCTATTTCTACTATTACGTACATTAATCTTTATTTTATAGTATTGAATATCTTTGTTTTAATCTTTACATTATGAATTTTCGGACTGCAAAGATAACAAAATTATTTTACTGACAACCATTTTATGACAATATTTTATTAAAAAATCAGCAGGAAGAATATTTTATATTTCAGGTGTAATCATAAATTCATTTTTTACGGCGTTGATAACTTATCTTGTTTACATGATTTTGTATTATCCGTAAAGAAAAATTGCATAATTTGCAGTAAAAATCATAAATTATTACCTTTGCACTGTAAAGTATTGATTATGGAAAATAAGATTACAGCATTATTCAAAATAAAATATCCGATAATTCAGGGAGGAATGGTTTGGTGCAGCGGCTGGCGGCTGGTATCGGCAGTGAGCAATGCCGGAGGCTTGGGTTTGATTGGCGCCGGCTCAATGCATCCCGATGTATTGCGCGAGCATATACAGAAAACTAAACAGGCAACCGGCAAGCCTTTCGGCATCAATGTTCCATTGCTTTATCCCAATATGGATGAATTGATGAAAATCATTGTTGATGAAGAAGTGAAAACAGTTTTTACATCGGCAGGAAATCCCAAAACATGGACAAAATTTTTGAAAGATAAAGGTATTACGGTTGTTCATGTGGTATCAAGTTCGAAGTTTGCAAAAAAATGCGAAGATGCAGGAGTGGATGCTGTTGTAGCCGAAGGTTTTGAAGCAGGCGGACATAACGGACGCGAAGAAACGACAACATTTGCGCTTATTCCGCAGGTACGCAGTGCAATATCGCTGCCGCTGATTGCTGCCGGAGGAATTGCAACTGGAAATGCCATGCTTGCCGCAATGGCTCTCGGAGCCGACGGAGTGCAGATGGGAACGCGATTTGCAATGAGCAGTGAAAGTTCTGCAAGCGATGAATTTAAAAATATGTGCTGTTCCCTCAGCGAAGGCGATACAATGCTTTGTCTGAAAAAAATATCGCCTACGCGAATGATAAAAAACAAATTTTACAGCAGCATCGAAGAAGCCGAAGCTCGCGGAGCAGATGCCGACGAACTGAAAGAAATTCTTGGTCGTGCGCGCTCGAAAAAAGGAATATTTGAAGGAGACATGAACGAGGGCGAACTGGAAATAGGACAAATAGCATCGCATCTTAAAAGGATAATTCCTGCAGGCGAAATCATTGACGAAATAGTAAGCGAATTTAACAGAACAGCAAATGCTATGGCAGGAATCAGGCTGTAAATACCAAAATTACAGCGTAAATAACTGTCAACTGTTTTTGCAATGGACGCCTAACAGTATTTTAAAATATCCTGTTTTGTACCTCATTTTAAAAAATTAACGGTTAATTATTTTAATGTAACTATTATTATTGTACCTTTGCCGCCCTAAAATAATGAATATGAAACATTTTGACTTAATAATCAGGACTTTTACCGTAACAGTCTTGTCTGTTTTTTCAATATCCGGATTTTCGCAGGAAAAACAGGCTGATAAAACAGTTATATCTGTTGTAGGTACAGGCGATATAATGCTTGGTTCTAATTATCCTTCAAACGCAAATCTGCCTGTTAATGACGGCAGTGAACTGATGAGAAATGCTAAAGATATTTTGAAAGATGCCGATATAACTTTCGGGAATCTTGAAGGCTGTTTTCTCGACAGTGGAGGATATAAGAAATCGTGTAAAAGCGGATGTTATTATTTCAGAATGCCCGATAGATATGTAAATTATCTGGTAGATGCGGGTTATGATTTAATAAATATTGCCAATAATCACATGGGCGATTTTGGCGCTCCGGGACGTACAAATACTGTGAAGGTTTTACGCGAAGCCGGCTTGAATTATGCAGGACTGGAAAATATTTGCGAAACCGCTGTCTTTGAAAAGGATGGAATTAAATATGGTTTTTGCGGTTTTGCTCCAAATTCGGGAACAGTGAAAATTACAAATATCAATAATGCTAAAATGATAATAAGCCGTCTTAAATCGGAATGCGATATTGTTATAGTTTCTTTTCACGGAGGAGCGGAAGGAAAATCCAATAACAGAGTAACTCGAAAAACCGAAACGTTTTATGGCGAAAATAGAGGTAATGTTTATGAGTTTGCACATGCCGCGGTTGATGCCGGCGCAGATATTGTTTTTGGACATGGTCCGCACGTGGTGCGTGCGGCAGAACTGTACAGCGACAGATTTATAATTTACAGCATGGGCAATTTCTGTACGGCGGGAAGTTTTGATATCAGCGGCATCAGCGGTTATGCTCCGGCTGTTAAGGTATTTGTAGATAAAGAAGGAAAATTTGTAAAAGGACAGATATTTTCGTTTCTTCAAAAAGATAAGACAGGTCCCGTATCGGATCAGAATAACAGTGCGGCAAAAGAAATAAAACGCCTTACCGAACTGGATTTTCCGCAAACCGGCTTAATTATCTCAAACGAAGGAATTATAGAACGGAAAAACGATATGCTTGTCGAAAATACCGACAGTTGCAACAGTTTGCAGGATTCTTTACCGGTAAATACATCCGACTGCATTTTGACCGTACAGAATATTATTGATTTTTCCAAACAGTTTTTAGGCATTCCTTACCGTTCAGGCTCAAAAGGCGTTAAGTCATTTGACTGCTCGGGATTTACATCGTTTGTTTTTGGAAGTTTCGGTTATGACATAGGCGCAAACTGTATATCTCAGATACAGCAAGGCATAAAAGTTGTAAGAGAAGAATTGCAAAGCGGAGATCTTGTCTTTTTCAAGGGTCGCAACGATAAGTCAAACAGAGCAGGTCATGTTGGAATTGTTGTATCGAACGATGAAGATGGAAACATAAAATTCATTCACGCATGCAATCGCGGAGTTATAATTGACGAACTCAATAAGTCTCCATACTATCAACGCCGGTATATAACAGGATTACGCATTTTGACCGAATCGTGAAGTTTTTAAAGCTTACCTTTACGGGCAGGTATGTTCAACACAAAGCGGGCAACAGTCATTCAGGGATTTTAGCATTTGAATCTTAAAAACACATTGGCGGTTTACTGCCTGATAAGCAGCTATTAAAAAACTACATCGCCTATAGATATAATTCTTTATAAATTTCTTAAAATCCTGCATCATTCAAAAAAGTTATATCTTTACAAATCAAAACCGGATACACGATGGAAATAAATAACGTTTATAAAGCAGACTGTTTGCCTGGCTTCAAAAATATTGATGACGAATCGGTAGATTTAATCTTTACCGATCCGCCTTATTATCAAAATCGTGCGCAAAATATAATCAATCTGAAAAATCACAGGGATATTGTTACAGAATTTAAATTTGATGGCTATGCTTCGGAAGAAAAATATTTGCAGTTTATCGAACAGGTTTTGCGCGAGTGCTACAGAGTTGCCAAAAACGGAGCAAGCGGCTATTTGTGGTGCGGCGACGATTTTGTTTCGTATATCAATCGTATTGTGGAAAAAGCCGGATTTCAGTTTCGCAAGGTCATTCACTGGCACAAAACAAATCCGTTTCCTGCAATTCATACGCGGAAAATGTTTGCAAACAGCATGGAACTGATTGTTCATTTTTCTAAGGGAACGCCCAAAACATGGAATTATAAACAGGTAAACGAAATGCACAATTTTATTGAAGCGCCGATTTGCACGGGAAAAGAACGCAAAAAACATCAAACGCAAAAACCGCTTAAGGTATGTATTCCGTTTATCGAAATAAGCAGCAATGCAGGCGATTTGATTCTCGACCCGTTTATGGGTTCCGGCACGACTGCCGTTGCAGCGCTTGCAACAGGCAGAAATTTTACAGGCTTTGAAATCGATGACGATTACTGTAAAATTATCAACGAGCGATTTACCGAATTTTTGCTTCAAAATCCGAACTTCAAAGGCAAAAAGCCGGAAATAAGATGAAAAAAGGCAGTGTTAAACTGATATATAATTCATTAAATATTATATGCTTAAAATTCATCAATTTATTGAAACGTCATTGCTGTAAAAGTCAAATAATTCGTTACATGTTTTCTATATTTGACACGTAATAAGAATTATCATGACAAACTCATTTTTACTATCGCAAACCTTAGCCCATCGTATGCTGGGT
>JAISDB010000070.1 GCA_031265155.1 Prevotellaceae bacterium
GGTTTTGACTTTTTCGGGTTCTCAGGTTGTGGGGCAGGATTGGGTTTGAATTCCCTGATTGGCTTTGGCGAAATGGACACGACAAGCGAAGCACAGCCGTCATCACCGGATAACCCCAAATGCAAATCATGGTTAATAATTTCCAGAATCCCGACAAAATCTTTCGGGTTGCCGCAATTCAGGTTTTTCAGTTTCCCGACCGTATCAAAACAGTCGCCACTGTATGCATCGTTGCCGAAGTCTTTCATCCGGTAACAGCCGCCACGACGGTCGAAATAGATATTGCAGGACGCTTTCCGGTCTTCATAAAGCGGGTTCAGGAAGTTGCGACCCACGCGCCACTGTCCCGGGACATAATGCCTGAAAACGTCCAGACCGTTATTTGTCCGTCTTAATATTTCGTCTTTGTTCACATGAAGCTGGTGATTTTTAATTAAATCCTGTAAATGTTCATCACTGCGGCGAATGACATTCTCCTGCAGAAGGCGCTGTATCTCGCTGATACGGTAGAAATTTTTGCCGCGTATCCGGGAAAAACTGACAGCGCCCGCTGTGCGCAGCCGCTGCAAAGTCTTATCGCTTATTTTCAGAAATGTACAAACTTCATAACTGTCCACCCAGCCATCTTCGGGCTGTTCGGCCTGTTTGCTTTCAATAGCGGTTACGAATTTGGCTATCAGGTTGATTTTCGACTGCAATTCCCTGAAAGCCTGCGATTCCATTGTTATAACTTCCATTGCTTTTTATTTTATATGAACTTTATCGACTGCAAAAGTAGCGTGCCCGTTTGATGTGTAAAGTATTGATATACAGACAATATTGGACAGCAAGCGGGCAATTTCAGACAAATAAAAAACCGACTGTCTCGTTTTGTCTACCCTGCAAAACGGCCTGCCATGTAACAATCCGTTAAACAGGAATTTATGCATCTGACGGGGATGGACAAAACCGGACATCGCCGGAACAGTCTTTCCCTGCTTTCCCGCATAAATCCAAAATGCCTGCAACCTGTTGTTGAATGTTTTCATTGTCTGAAATATTTTTCTGCAAAGTTCGGGAGTTGGAAAAAACCGATTTCATTGGTAATGTATTTCAGGATATGTTTTTAACATTTATACAACAACAGGAAAGTCATTAATTAGCTGACAATCATAAACTTGAAGAATTGTCAAATCAGGAATAAAACAGAGAATCCGGCAAAAAACACATTATATTTCGGAGAGAGCATAAGCGTATGATTATAAA
The DNA here is from genome assembly GCA_031265155.1 of Prevotellaceae bacterium. Lineage (GTDB taxonomy): Bacteria > Bacteroidota > Bacteroidia > Bacteroidales > UBA932 > JAIRKV01. The sequence goes on from JAISDB010000070.1 coordinate 1,246, forward strand.
TATAATAAGAAAAATAATTGCGAGAAATACGCTAAAAACAGGCTAAAGCAGAGCGGTTTTGATGTAAAAACGGGATTTTACCGGAAGAAAAAAAATTAAGGGGTAACGGGGAGGTATATTAGACATCATGTCTTGTCCTGAAATAGCTTTACAAAAAAAGAACAATAAAAAAGCAGTAAAGTTATGGTAAAACGAGAAAGAAAGTTTTATTCGGAGGAATTCAAGGAGCGCGTACTAACGTCGTATTACAACAGCAATGAATCGGTATCAATGATAGCCGGTCGGTTTCAGGTAAGCCGGGATACAGTCAGCAGTTGGGTTTATCGCAAACGGACAGCGGGCAAGTCCAGGAAAAGGGTTAAATTAGCGCCTTTGGAATCAGGATTTATGAAGGGAAAGGAATTTTCTGCCGAAGAAAAAGACATGCGTATAAAGGAACTGGAGCGAGCTCTTTCGGTAGAAAAGATGCGGTCTGAAAGTTTGGAGAAGATGATAGAAATCGCCGAAAGGGAGTTAAAAATCGACATCAGAAAAAAATCTGGTGCCAGACAGTCCATGAGATGAGGCAGGAGCAGAGATTATACCGTATAGATGCTCTCTGTCGACTGTTTGGCAAGAGCCGTCAGGCTTATTATGAGCGTTCTCGTTCCGTCGCGACAGCGAGCGTCGAAGAAGACATTATTCTGACGCTGGTGCGCGAGGTCCGGAAGGATTTTCCGCGTATGGGCGCAAGGAAACTGCTGATTTATCTCCAGCCCCAATTTGAGGCCAGGCAGATTCATATTGGCAGGGACGCCTTTATTGAACTGCTGTACCGCAATTTCATACTGGTTCGTCGATACAGGAACAGGCGAAAGACCACTTTTTCCCAATCACTGGATGCACAAGTACCCAAACCTGACAGCCGGATACACGCCAATGTTCCCGAACAGGCTATGGGTTAGCGATATTACTTATATTGACACGAAAGACGGGACGGTCTATTTATCGCTTGTCACGGATGCTTATTCCCGCAAGATCGTGGGCTGGGATCTTTCCCGGACACTTCGTTCACCGGGTTCGCTTGCCGCGTTAAAGATGGCATTAAGCAGCCTGGACGGGAAGCGCCCGGAATTAATCCATCACTCTGACCGTGGCAGTCAATACTGTTGCAGGGATTATGTCAACCAGCTGACGCGTAAAGGCATACAAATCAGCATGACCGAAAGTGGCGACCCGCGCGAAAATGCCATAGCGGAGCGCATTAACGGTATTCTGAAAACCGAATGGATCTACGACAGTCAACAGGGTTCATGGGAGGAGACGGTTTCCCTCGTGGACAGAATCATAGATTTGTACAACAATCAACGACCGCATCAGAGCATCGGTTATATGATCCCCGCGGTGGTACATCAAACAGGGTTGAAAACGGAACGGAAGTGGAAAAATTATTATCGGAGCGAAAACGTACCTGTAGAAGAAGCAGGAAAAAACAGAGGTAAATCATCTGAACCGGACAGAGTAAAGGAATCCTGTCCAATAGAAGAAAATAAAGTTTTTCAGCATGGCAATTCCGCTACGCCTTCGCTCCATTGCCATGCTGAAAAGCGAAAAACAGGCAAGCAACAATCAAATAAAATAATCCAAGAAATATGAGTACTTTTGTCGCGAATTGTAAAGCTATAGCAGGACGAACATCCAATTGTCAAGTTATGGCAGGACGAAGCAAGAAAATCTGTAAAGTTTTTTTAGGACGAGACATACGTTGCACGGTGTCGCTGTACAACGTTGCAAAGTGTCGCTTTGTAACGTTGCAAAGTGTCGCTTTGCAACGTTGCACAATGTCGCTTTGCAACATTACACATTGATTTGATTTTATTGATATGAATGCCCTGACGGGCAAAGGATGCATGAAATCCCCAATCTTATATCGTCGACACGACACTATTTCTCATAAGCTTACGGCTGCTTTCAATGCTTTGTAACCGTTGCTGCTGGCTTTCAACACCTCGCCGTTCTTCAGGCATACGCGGTAGCTCTCTTTTTCGTACAGTTCAATCTTTGCCACTTCGTTCACGTTCACAATATACGAACGGTGGATGCGGATAAACTGTTGCGACGGAAGGTTTTCCTCGAA
>JAISDB010000175.1 GCA_031265155.1 Prevotellaceae bacterium
ATTTATTATTTTCGTCATAGCGGTAATGTTATTGGTTTGGATTTTGTTGGACGACTTTATTGTATTGATAATTCAAAATATGAACTGTTTGCTTCATACAGATTAAAAACAAGTTTTGACCACGGACTCGAAATGAATAATGCTTTACTGTGCTTATGTTTTGGCGTTAAGTTTTAGATAAGGCAGCAGTTTAGATTAATCACAAAAACGAGGCGTATCGTTCGGCAAAACGACACGCCTCGTTTGACTGAACGATACGTACCGTTTGATCAAACGGTACGTATCGTTTTTATGAGCAGTAAAACATGTTGTCTAATCGGTCTCTGACACGCTTTTTGTAAAATGTGCGCACTGTTTAGCTGATATTCAAAATAAAGATGTAATTTTGCAACCGAGTTTAAAATGAAATTTTTGCGTATGATATAGACAAAAGAATGTGCTAATAAGCACAAAACAAGACATATTGGAAAAGCATTAGGCTTATATCTTTCTTTCTGAAAGTTTGACGATTTGAAGATTCCGAAGGATAAGTTTGATGTTCACGTCAGGCGTGAACTTAACTTATTTGTGGAATCGGGTTTCGTCAAACACCTCAGAAAGCGGATATTTTAAGTATCACGCTTTTTTATTTATAAAAACTCAACAACGGTTCGACCGTTACCATATATGACAGAACCGCAACTGCCCGCAAACCGTGGAGTGAAACTGCACAAACACTCAAATCATAGTGCAGGAAAGAGCAGAGCCTTTCTAAAAAACGGGTGGCAAATCTCAAAAAACCATACGAGTAGAGAATGAATTATTAATACCGAATGTCGATGGTATATAACCGACAATAGATATCATGAGAATAATTTTTAATTTTCAAACTTCTGCACAAATGGATCAATTTGTTAAACGCATTTACGACAGCGGAGCGTATGTTAGACGTTCAGGTGATTTTTCTAATGGGTTTAAGAATATGTATTCTGTTAATGGTAACAACGTAGTAGAATTGGAACCTTCATATATTATAGATACTAATACTATCATGATGTGTGCCAAGCTTTGTGGTGGAATATTGGAAAAACACTAAAATTGGGATTAAAAGGAATCATCCTCTCTTTAGCACAGGTTTTAGCCTGTGCTTTTTTGTAAAAAAACCGTTTTCCCGTTTCCACAGCTTGGAAATCTTAAAAATTTCATCTAATTTTGTAAAAAACATTGAGTAAGCCATGAATTTTAAAGAAACTGTTTTACAGGGAATACCGACAGAATTACCTGCTCCAAAACCTTACGACATGAATATAAGCCATGCTCCGAAACGTAAGGATATTCTTACAGACAACGAGAAAAAACTTGCAATACGCAATGCGTTGCGATATTTCGAACCCCGTCATCATGCAGCGCTTGCAAGGGAATTTTATGATGAACTGCAAGCATACGGCAGAATTTACATGTACCGTTTTCGTCCCGACTATGAAATTACGGCGAGAAGCATTTACGAGTTCCCGCACAAATCGATGCAGGCTGCCGCTATAATGCTTATGCTCAGCAACAATCTCGACAGTACGGTGGCACAGCATCCTCACGAGCTTATCATCTACGGAGGCAACGGTTCCATTTTTCAAAACTGGGCGCAATATCTTCTCACAATGAAATATCTTGCAACAATGACCGACGAGCAAACGCTTGTACTGTATTCGGGACATCCCGCAGGACTGTTTCCATCTCATAAAAATGCGCCGCGAGTTGTAATTACCAACGGCATGATGATACCAAACTATTCATCGCCGGAAAATCTGGAACGCCTGAACGCGCTCGGCGTTTCGCAATACGGACAAATGACCGCAGGCTCGTTTATGTACATCGGGCCTCAGGGAATTGTGCACGGAACAACTATTACGGTGATGAATGCCGCGCGCAGAATCTGTAAAGGCAATGATGATATTCGCGGAAAACTGTTTGTTTCGTCAGGACTGGGAGGAATGTCGGGAGCGCAGGCAAAAGCAGCCGTTGTAGCAGGACTTGTTGGCGTAATTGCCGAAATTAATCCCAAAGTTATACAAAAACGATATGAACAGGGTTGGGTAAACGAAATTTTTGACAGTCCCGATTTACTGATTTCGCGTATACGCAGGGCTGTTGCCGACAGGCAGGCAGTATCGATTGCATACGGGGGAAACGTTGTTGACCTGTGGGAACGTCTGGCTTGCGAACAGATAAAGGTTGATATCGGCTCCGATCAGACATCGCTGCATAATCCGTGGGCAGGAGGTTATTATCCTGCCGGACTGTCGTTTGAAGAATCAAATAAAATGATGGTAGAAAATCCTGAAAAATTTAAACTCGCCGTTCGGGAATCGTTACGACGACAGGTAGCTGCAATAAACAAACTTGCAAATGACGGAATGTATTTCTTCGATTACGGAAATGCCTTTTTACTTGAAAGCGGTCGTGCAAATGCCGACATATTCAGGCCTGATGGCGATTTTATATACAATTCTTACGTTCAGGATATTTTAGGACCATATTTTTTCGATTACGGATTCGGTCCCTATCGTTGGGTTTGCACATCCAACTGTGCCGAAGATTTGGCTGAAACAGATGCAATAGCAATAAAAGTTTTGGAAAAGATGCTCGCAAGCTCTCCCGATGAAATAAAATCGCAGCTTGCCGATAATCTGCACTGGATACGGCAGGCTCGACGCAACAGTCTTGTTGTAGGCTCGCAAGCCCGCATTCTTTATGCAGACGCCGAAGCGCGAACAGCCATTGCTTTGGCTATGAACAGGGCTATTCGCGAAGGACGCATTTCCGCGCCTGTGGTTCTTGGTCGCGACCACCACGATGTATCTGGAACCGATTCGCCTTTTAGGGAAACTTCGAATATTTACGACGGCTCGAAATACTGCGCCGATATGGCAGTGCAAAATGTTATCGGCGATTCGTTTCGCGGAGCGACATGGGTCTCGCTGCACAATGGCGGCGGAGTTGGCTGGGGCGAAGTTATCAACGGCGGATTCGGAATGATGATAGATGGCAGCGACGATGCCGAACAGCGCATAAAATCGATGCTTCACTGGGATGTTAACAACGGAATAGCGCGTCGAAGCTGGGCGCGAAACAAAAGCGCAATATTTGCAATACAGCGCGAAATGCTGCGCACTCCCGATTTGCAAATAACATTGCCCAGCATGGCAGACGACGATTTGATAAATGAAACGGTAAGCAGTTAGTAGCAAACCAAATTTCATATCTGATAACAGATAAAGCGCAAACTGTTTTCATGCGTTTTTATGTAATTCCGAAGTTTTGTGTATTTTTGTGATAAATAAACAAAACGATGAGTTTAATTATAAAATGTCTTTTACCTGTAATTGCTTATTTGACAGGTTCAATTTCGTCGGCAGTTTTTGTCGGTAAGCGATTTTTCAATATTGACATCAGAAATTACGGCAGTAAAAATGCAGGAGCAACAAATATCCTGCGCGTACTTGGTCCAAAAGCGGCGCTTCCCGTTTTCGCTTTTGACTTGCTAAAAGGCGTAATTGCAGTTGTACTTGTACGGCTTACGGATTTGCAGCACGAAACGGAGCTTTATGTAAGTTTTCAGATTTTGCTTGGCGTTTGCGTTGTTATGGGTCATATATTTCCCGTATTTACGGGATTTAAAGGCGGAAAAGGCGTTGCAACTACAGCTGGGGTGGTTTTGGCAATGCATCCTTACGCAATGATGATGGTTTTAGGAATTTTCGGACTTTGCCTGTTGACAAGTCGATATGTTTCGTTGAGTTCGATAACCGCAGCAGTATGTTTTCCGATAATTGTCATTATTGTATTTGGCGAAATTTTTAATGAAGACGAAACCATTACAATGAAAATATTCAGCCTTATTGCGGCAGTTATGATTATTTTTACGCATCGCAACAATATAAAACGATTGTTGAACGGAACAGAAAGTAAAATAAATTTCAGTAAAAAAAAGCCTCCTGCTTCCGATTTGTCAACCGGTACGGAAGCTGTTGCGGAATAAAATAACTGCAGCTTTCAGTTTGCCGTAAATATGAATTATAATTATTTTATACGGATTTATTAATAAATTATACCTTTGTACTGAATATTAATTTAAAGTCAACTTTAAAAATGAAAAGAAAAATATTGATAACCGTACTGCTTGCAGTGGTTTGTTTTGTATCGTGTACAAAAAAACATTCTGTCAGGATAAGCGGAACTTTTGATAATATATCGAACGAAAAAATAATAATCGAACAGAAAACGGCATCGTTCATGTTTGTTTTGGATTCGATACAGGTCAATTCCGGTGGAAAATTTTCAGCAAAGGTAAATATTCTTACCGCCGAACCTGCTTTTCTCAGAATAAAAAACAAAAGCGGAAGACAGTTAATGATGCTTCTTGCCAAAGACGGCGAAAAAATTAATATCAAATACGAAAAGGAAAACTATACTGTCGAAGGTTCGCAGGGTTCGGTATATGTGAAAGAACTTTCCGAAACATTAAGCAAAACATCGCAGGCAATCGACTCGCTGAGCAAAATTATAAACAGCGAAAAAATATCTGATACCGATTTACAGGACGCAAAAATTACTCTTACAAAAAAATTCATCGAACAGAAACGTAACAATATAAGATTTATCATAAATAATCCAAAATCATACGCATCGATATTTGCATTGTATCAGCAATATCCTAACGGAACAAAAATATTCAGCGACGAAAACGATTTTTTGTTTTACAAGGTAATTATCGACTCGATGGATACAAGATATTCACGGGCAGAATACATGACTGTTGTGAATCGCGATTACAACGAAATGCAACGCGCATTGAACCTGAAAAATAAACTGGATTCACAGCAAATTCAGGAAATATCGTATCCGGACATAGAATTACCCGATCGCAACGGAAAAAAAATAAAGCTTTCGTCGTTGCAGGGAAAAACCATCCTGCTCACATTCTGGAGCTCGGAAATCAAAGGCAGTCAGTTTGACAACAAACTGCTGATAGATATTTATGAAAAATACAGCTCAAAAAACCTTGAAATATACCAGGTTTCATTTGATACCGAACGCGATTTCTGGCTGCGCGCAATTGACAGCCAAAAATTACCGTGGATAAGCGTTTGCGATTTTAAAGGCACAAACAGTATTCCGTTCGGACTGTATAATATCAGCAAATTACCATCAAATTTCATAATCGACAGGGAAGGACAGTTTGTTGCGCGCGATGTTTTTGGCAAAGATCTTGAAAATAAAATTCAATCACTGTGCAAATAAAATAAATGAAAAACGAGGCAAAAGACAGCAGCAGTCGCTCGACAAGAATATATTTTGCTGCCGATGTTCATCTCGGCTTGCGTGCAGGTACAAATGCGGCAGAGCGTGAAAATGCCTTTGTAAAATGGCTTGATAAAATAAAAGCAGATGCCGAAGCTGTGTTTTTGCTCGGTGATATTTTTGATTTCTGGTTTGAATATAAATATGTTGTTCCGCGCGGATTTATTCGCGTACTTGGAAAAATAACCGAACTTACCGATAATGGAATCCCTGTGCATTTTTTTACGGGAAATCACGACATGTGGACATTCGATTATCTCAAAAACGAAACAGGAATGATAATCCATAAAAAACCTTTTGAAACAGTCATGCACGGGAAAACATTTTTTCTTGCACACGGCGATGGTCTCGGAAAAGAGGATAAAAGTTACATGCTGTTGAAAAAGATATTTTCATGTAAGTTTTTTCAGCGTGTTTTTGCATTTTTGCATCCGCGCACAGGAATTGGAATAGCCAAAATATGGTCGAAACACAGTCGCCTGAGCAAAGGACTGTCCGAAGTCTTTGACGAAAATACCGACCGACTGCTTGCTTTTGCAAAACAGAAACTCAATGAAAAACATATCGACTTTTTTGTCTTCGGCCACAGGCATACGCCACAGCAGGTACAGCTGCAAAACAACAGTCTTTTCACAATAGTGGGAGAATGGATCAACGGTAAGGAATATGCGGTTTTTGATGGAAAACAACTTACAATGCATAAGTCATAGACAGTCGGCAAAGATATAATTGCACTTCAACATGTAAAGTAAATAAACAGTCAACTTATTAAAGACAAATTTGAACAGATGACGATGTGTTGTTCAAACGAGAATAACTCTGTACTAAACAGAATAGCAGTTGCATTTACTCCTTGAATCTGTCCTTTTCCCAAAAAGATTATCCCTTTTCAGTAAAACCATTAACCTTTTTATCCAAAAGGGATAACCCTTTTGGATATATTCTCCATGCATTTTAGCATTTAAGATTGCATAGCAAATATGATACCGGCCGTTTATTTTTAAGGAGTAATTGTTTACAGGCGCTTTCTAAACGAAGTTTTTGGTTATGGTTTCGGCAATTTGTTTAAATTCATCCGGCGTCAACTGCAATTTGGCTTTTTTGAAGTCGATATCCGATTCGCTGTTAAGCGGAATAAGATGGATGTGCGCATGAGGAACTTCAAGCCCTAGAACTGCAATGCCAATGCGCTTACATTCAACGCTTTTTTCTATTGCTCCGGCAACCCGCTTTGCAAAAATCATCAGTTCGCCAAGCGTATCATCATCGAGGTCGAAGATATAATCGGTCTCTTTTTTCGGAACAACCAGCGTGTGCGCTTTTGCAACGGGATTTATATCCAAAAAGGCGTAACAGCTTTCGTCTTCTGCAATTTTATACGAAGGTATTTCGTCGTTTATTATTTTTGTGAAAATACTTGCCATAGCCATTAAATTTATCGTGAGATTTTTAAAATCTTAAACTTTACAATACCTGATGGTACCTGCGCCTCTACTATATCGCCGATTTTTTTGCCGAGCAGCGATTTTGCTATGGGCGTGCCTATCGAAAGCTTTTTTTCTTTGATATTTGCTTCCGATTCTGCAACAAGCGTATATTCCATCACTGTTTTAGCTGTGATATTTTCAAGCTGTACTTTTGTCATTATCTGTACTTGCGAAATATCAATTTTCGACTCATCGATGATACGCGATTTTGCAATTACAGCTTCAAGATTGGAAATGCGAAGCTCCAAAAGACCTTGAGCTTCTTTTGCCGCATCGTATTCCGCATTTTCCGAAAGATCGCCCTTGTCGCGAGCTTCGGCTATCTGCTGTGATATTTTAGGACGTTCAACGCTTTTTAACTGCTCCAGTTCTTTTCGCAGGCGTTGAAACCCTTCTTCTGTTACGTAGTTTACAGTTGCCATAAATTTATTTTTCAAAAACATGAATAAAAAAGAATCCCGAAAATATTCGGAACTCTATGTTTTTTTTACAAAGATAATTTATTTTTTCAAATATAAAAAATTTTACATTACAGTTTATATTGATTATTCAATTAATTTAACCGTTCAATATTCGGTTTTAATGATTTCGGCGTAAATCACGGCTTGTCTTACATCGAAATCCTGTAAAAATTCGTTGTCGGCATTAATGTTAATATTGGTTTCATTGTCGGTTATTTCATTTTGCGATATTTCGTTGTTTGCCTTTTCCTGCTTGGCTATTGATGCCAGCGCAGCTTCTATCTGCTCTTTTGTAAAAACCGACGAACCTTCCTGTTCCGGCGTCAGTTCGACAGGCGCAGGCTTATAGTGAAAAGGACTTTGCCTTTCCTCAAATTTTTCTTCGGTTTTGTCAAAGAAGTCATCCTCGCTTTCAAAAGTCTTAAAATCACTGTAAGGATCTTCGTACTCGTAGCGTTGCGGCGGCTTTTGCTGCTGGCTGTCGTCTTTTTTCTTTTTCTTGGCAAAGAATCCGGGAAGAAGAAACAGCGCTATCAGCAGAAGTTTTAAAATATCATCAATGTCCATAATTTATCTTGCTTTTTTTGCCATTGCCTTTTGGGCTGTTTTTTCGTTTTTTCTAATGCGTTTTTTCACGTCATCATCCTGCCATTGCAAATGACGCTTGCGTTCCGCTTTCATATATTTTTGATATTCCTTTTCTTCTTTTTTTGCGCTTCGGGTTTCTTCCTTTGTTTCTTTTTGAGCCTGTTTTGTCCAGTAGCGCGTATTTTTTTCACGTGCGCGCTGTTCTGCTTTCAGCTCCGAGCGGTTGTTAACAGACTGATATGAATCCTGACGCGGAGAAGCAACTAACGGCTGCCTGTTGATTTTAGATGGCGATTGATGAGAATACTGCGTAACGTTCGATTTTGCCGAACGCGCAGTTGACCTCGGCTCGGTAGAACAGGATGCCGTAGGGCAGGTCGTGATTCTTTGAGCGCAGGATGTCGCTAATAACATAAAAATTATTACCTTTGTTAGCTGTATTAGTATTTTTTGCATTGTTTCTGTTTTGAAGCACTGAATATGACCGCTAAATTATAAAATTATTTTGATATGAGAATAAAATACATGTATTTTTTAACTTTTTTGTTTTTGTTGTGGGCTTGCGGCAAAAGTAAATATGAAGATAATATACCTGACAAAGAGGTTTCTTTTAATGTCTTTCCGCTTATAGATTTTGATAAGGCGTTGACATCTCCCGGAGGTCTTGTCGTTACAAAATCATGTAATCACAATAACGGACAAAGTTGCGGATACAAGGATCACGGCATATTTGTTTGTAGAATGATTACATCCGATTCTTATGCGGCTTACGCTGCAACCTGTCCGATAGATTTGACCGAATTGCAAATTGAGAAAGATAAGGTGTTAAAAGTGAAATGCAGTAAATGTAACAGAGTTTTTGAACTTGATAATAATGGGCTGTCGGGTAATGCGCGATTACGAGGATATAAAATAATATCTCATATACAATATTTTACTGTACAGAGTTATTTATGAAATTATTAGTGGCATTTTCACAAATTATCAGTTATAAATTTGCAGTAATTATAAATTTTGTGTATTTTTGTATCTGTAAAAGATAATGTTAAACTAAAAAGCAAAAAATGAACAGCATTAAAGGAACAAAAACAGAAAAAAACCTGCTTACATCATTTGCAGGCGAATCGCAGGCTCGCATGCGTTATACGTATTTTGCAAGCAAGGCAAAAAAAGAAGGCTTTGAGCAGATTGCAGCAATTTTTGAAGAAACTGCCAATCAGGAAAAAGAACATGCCGAACGCATGTTTAAATATCTGGAAGGAGGAATGGTTGAAATTACGGCAAGCTATCCTGCCGGAGTAATAGGAACTACAACCGAAAATCTTTTGGCTGCAGCACAGGGCGAACACGAAGAATGGACGCACGATTATCCAATGTTTGCCGATATTGCCGCAGAAGAAGGCTTTGCGGAAATTGCAGCCATGTACAGATGCATTTCCGTAGCAGAAAAAGGACACGAAGAGCGTTATCGCAAGCTACTGTCGAATATTAATGAAGGAAGCGTATTTGCGAAAGACAGAGAAATTACATGGCAATGTCGCAACTGCGGATATGTACATGTTGGAAAATCGGCTCCGCAGCTGTGTCCTGCATGCAAGCATCCTCAATCGTATTTCGAAATTATGAAGGCAAATTACTGATGCCTGTCCTGAATAAAATTAAAGGCTGTCTTTTTCGGGCAGCCTTTTTTTATTCTGTGATTTTATTGATTTTATTCAATCTTCATTGGATTTTTAACCTTTTCCTTTAGCAGGGCAAAATTTAGAACATCCAAAATCGTGTCAACATAATGAAATTTCAATCCTTTGATATAAACAGGCTTTATTTCGGATATGTCTTTTTCGTTATCTTTCGACAGTACTATTTCGTTTATTCCTGCGCGTTTTGCCGCAAGGATTTTTTCTTTAATTCCGCCAACCGGAAGCACTTTTCCGCGTAATGTTATTTCGCCTGTCATGGCAATGCCCTTGCGCACCTTGCGCTGCGTGAAAATTGATGCAAGCGCCGCAGTCATTGTTATTCCGGCTGATGGTCCATCTTTTGGTATTGCTCCTTCGGGAACGTGAAGATGAATATCCCATTTTTCAAAAGCCTCGCTGTTTATTTCAAGCTGCGATGCGTGCGATTTTATATATTCCAAAGCAAGCAAAGCCGATTCTTTCATCACTTCGCCAAGATTTCCCGTAACTGTAAGTTTGCCTTTGCCTTTACTCAAGCTTGTTTCTACAAAAAGAATTTCGCCTCCGAGTTCTGTCCATGCAAGACCTGTAACGACGCCTGCAAAGTCGTTTCCCTGATATTCATCCTTTGTAAATCGCGGCACGCCGAGAATTTCCGCAATTTTTTGCTTAGAAATTTCGGGTTTTATTTTTTTTGAAAGGGCAATCTGCTTTGCATAATAGCGTGCAATTTTTGCAATCTGCTTGTCAAGCGCGCGCACGCCCGATTCCTTTGTGTATGACTCTATTATGATTGCAATAATGTCGCTGTCAAACTGTACCGTACCTTCTTTTATTCCGTGAAGATCCATCTGCTTCGGGATAAGGTGCCGTTTTGCTATTTCAACTTTTTCTTCAACCAGATATCCGCTCATCGGAATCATTTCCATGCGGTCGCGCAATGCCGGACTTATTGTACCTGTGCTGTTTGCCGTTGTAATAAACATTGTTTTCGACAGGTCAAAATTAAGGTCGATATAATTGTCGTGGAAAGTGGAATTCTGTTCGGGGTCGAGAACTTCGAGCAAAGCCGAAGCGGGGTCGCCGCGGAAATCGTTTCCTATTTTATCAATTTCATCGAGAATTATCACCGGATTTGCCGATTTGCACCGTCTTATGGTTTGCATTATTCTTCCGGGCATTGCTCCGATATACGTTTTGCGATGTCCGCGAATTTCGGCTTCGTCGTGCAAGCCGCCAAGCGAAATTCTGCCGAACTGGCGTCCTATTGCGCGGGCAATGGATTTTCCGAGCGAAGTTTTTCCTGTTCCCGGAGGTCCGTAAAAACACATTATAGGCGATTTTAAATCGTTTTTCAGTTTTATTACGGCAAGATATTCAAGAATTCTGTCTTTTACCTGATCAAGTCCGTAATGGTCTTCGTCAAGTATTTTTTGCGCCTTTTTAATGTCTATTCTGTCTTCTGTATATTCGTTCCACGGCAGGTCGAGCAGCAGTTGAAGATAGTTCAGCTGAACCGAAAATTCGCCCATGCTCGGATGCATGTGTTCGAGCTTGGCTGTTTCCTTTTCAAAGAAATCGGCTATTTCGGCGCTCCATTTTTTTGTTTTTGCAAGCTCGCGCAATTCGGTAATTTCCTGAGAGGCTCCTCCTCCCAATTCATCCTGAATTGTTTTCATTTGCTGATGCAGATAATATTCGCGCTGCTGCTGTCCGATTTCATTGAGAACTTTGCTTTGAATATCGTTTTTTACTTCTATGTGTTTCAGTTCTTTTTGCAATATTTCAAGCAATTTCAGCGCTCTTTCCTGCAAATTGTTGATTTCGAGCAGCGATTGCTGGTCGGTTACATTTTGCGTAATGTCCGGGTTTGAGCCTATGAAACTTATCAGGAAACTTCGGTTTTCGATATTCTTAACGGCGAATGAAATATCTCTCAACATTGGCGACCGTTCTATGATTTGCAATGTAATATCTTTTATCGAACTTATTATTGCATCATAGTTTTCGTTAGGCAAATCGGGCTTTTCATCTTGAAGATATTCCACATTGGCGACAATGTAGGGATTTTCACTGACTATGCTTTTTATTTCAAAGCGGTTCAGACCACGCAATACTGCTGTTATTGCGCCATCCGGCATTTCCAGAATCTTGATAATATGTGCAAGCGTGCCTACTTTATTCAAATCATCTTTTGTCGGATTGTCGATTTTGTAATCAAGCTGGGCAACCGCTCCAAGAATTTTTGATTCGGAATAAACCTCGCGAACGAGTTTTATTGCTTTTTCGCGCCTAACGGTTATGGGAATAATAATTTCGGGAAAAAGCACCGCATTGCGCAAAACCAATAGTGGCAATGAATCAGGCAAGTTTTTCTTATTTATTTTCAGAAAATTTTCCTCAAAAGAAAGAGGAATATAATTTACATTTTCTATTTCGTCTCCATCGAGGAAATTCTGTCGTAATTTTATGTCAATAGCCATAATTATATCAGTCAATTTGTCAGCAAAAACTCGTCGATTATCGAACAAATTATTTGCCTTTATTATTATTTGTTATTTTATTCTCAATTAAATATCTAAATATCAGTCATTAATATTGCACGGTCTTATATTGAAACTCAAACAGATATAAAACTGCTTTTATAATGTGCATACTTTATGCCAAAATAACTTTAGCCTCGAAAAACGGTTAAAAAAAACCTCGACAAACAAAGCCGAGGTTTTTTATTTTTCAGAGTTGCAAAGTTATTTGCTTTTGTTTGCGTAGTTTTTATATCTGTTCATAAACTTGTCAACACGACCCGCAGTATCTACAAGCTTCATTTTTCCTGTGTAAAAAGGATGGGATGTGTTTGAAATTTCGAGTTTATACAAAGGATATTCAACGCCATCAACAGTGATTGTTTCTTTTGTATTAACCGATGAGCGTGTTAAAAACACATGTTCGTTAGACATGTCCTTAAATGCTACTACGCGATAACTCGATGGATGAATTTCTTTTTTCATTTTATTTAATTTTAAAATTTTTCACCAATTTGGGCTGCAAAGATAATAAAAAAATAAATACCGCAATAAAAATATTGAAAAATAATTTTGCTGCATGTTGTTTTTTGCATTGACCATGTATGCGGACATTCCTTAATGAATAAACTATTTATAGAGATTATTGTGTCTGCTAATTTGTCTTGACGCAAAAGTAACCAACCGAAGCATAAGCGAAGCTCGCGAACACCAATAATTTGTAATAGTCAAGACTTAATCAGACAGGTTTCAAAATAAAGAATATATTTGTGAATAAAAATAGATTAAAAGTATGACAACAGAACAAAAAATCATCAAAAATAAATCGGGGTTACTGGAATTAGCCACTATATTAGGGAACGTATCCAAAGCGTGTAAAGTGATGAGATACAGTCGGGACAGTTTTTACTGCTTCAAGGAACTGTACGAACATGGCGGCGCGTTGGCGCTTGCGGAAATATCCCGCAAGAAGCCCATCATCAAAAACAGGGTCGAAGCTCATATCGAACAGGCAGCGGTTGAGCTTGGCATATCCAATCCGGCTCCGGGGCAGGTCAGAGCGTCCAACGAGTTAAGGAAACAGGGTATTTTTGTTTCACCGGGTGGAGTTGGTTGTTGAAGACATAGACCATACGAAAATCAAGGCGAAAAGTCTGCAGACGAATGATATTTGCGAACGTTTCAACAGAACAGTGCATAGCGAATTCTACGCTATTGCTTTCCGTAAGAAAATACATCAAACTCTCAAACAGTTACAGACTGACCTTGACGCATGGATGGATAACTGCAACTTCAACATAACGCACTCAGGTAAATACTGTTTCGGTAAAAAGCCAATAACAACATTCATCGATTCCATTAAACCGGCTAAGGAAAAGTATGTCGAACAACTCAATCACACCTGGATAGCCGAACAGAACACTGTACGTAGGGCGATATGAATGGGAAAACTGTTTGGAAGAATGGAATGAATGACGTCTTTTCACAGCCTGAATATGACAATTTTTTATACTGCAAAAAACAACCTGTCTGATTAAGTCGTCTTGACTATTACATTTTATAATAATAGACCATAGGGCGTTATATGCCCTGAAGCTATTTTTTCGGTGTTTTTTTGTAAGATACTCAATATTTACTGCACCAGGATATGTCTATAATAAAAAATCGCATCTCTTTATATTGAAAAATGCGATTCTTGATTATTTTCTGAATAGCCTCTTTTTTGATTTCCGTGCAGTAAGCATATGTTTACTGCGGGCTTCGTTTTTATTCGGTTTTCATTATATGGTAAACGCTCTGAACATCGTCGTCATCCTCGAATCTGTCGATTAGTTTTTCAATTTCCGCTTGCTGCTCCGGCGTAAGTTCCTTGAGTTCCACAGTTGGCAGGCGGTCGAATCCTGCGCTTACTATTTCAAGACTGTTGTCTTCGATATATTTTTGTATTGCCCCATAGGCTTCGTATTCGCCATAGATAACAATATCGTTTTCATCGGCAAAAACTTCCTCGCCGCCGAAATCTATAAGATTGAATTCAAGTTCCTCAAGGTTGATACCGTCATTTTTTCTGATTTTAAAGATACATTTATGTTCAAACATAAATTCAACGCTTCCCGATGTTCCCAGCGAGCTGCCGTGCCTGTTGAAATAACTGCGAATATTTGCAACCGTGCGCGTAGGGTTGTCTGTTGCCGTTTCTATTAAAAAGGCAATTCCGTAAGGTCCGTAGCCTTCGTAAATTACTTCCTTGTAATCGCTTTGATCTTTTTCGGTAGCGCGTTTTATGGCGCGTTCTATGTTTTCTTTAGGCATATTCTCCGACTTTGCCGTCTGTATCAAAGCGCGCAAATGCGGATTTGTATTCGGATCGCCGCCGTTTTTTGCAGCAATGGTTATTTCCTTACCCAGCTTAGTAAAAACGCGGGACATGTTTCCCCAACGTTTAAGTTTCCTTGCTTTTCTAAATTCAAATGCTCTTCCCATATTTTTACGATTTAACGGATTTATTATATTCCGAGTACGGTGTCCGGAAAACAGTAAAGAGACTTTTGGTTCTTTAATTCAACTGTTTAATTTCTACTCTTTCGATATATTTATCAATTTCCTGAGCTTCGGTAGTTTTGTTGTAATGCGTTTTTATTTTTTTATACGCTTCCAGCGCTTCGTCGTATTTGCCCGACTGTTCGTAAATTAAGCCTGCCTTCATAAGATATGCAGCACTAAAGTCGTTTTCGCGATAATTGGCGGCTTTCATAAAGTATAAAGCTGCATTGTCATACTGCTCCAGTTCGGTGTAAGCATCTCCCATGCCGCAATATGCCCGCGCCTGAAGTATTTCATCATTGCCGTTGAAAGCTTTCAGCAGAGAAACGGCTTCTTCAAAATTTCCCAAATGCAGATTACAAAAACCTGCGTAAAAACGGGCAAGGCGTCCTGCAGATGTTGAGCCGTATTCGTCAATAATTTCATTGAACCCTAAATTTACCCCATCTCCGTTTAACGCTAAATTAAGCGAGTCAATTTCAAAATAGCGCTGAGCTGCCGCCATCTGTTCCTGTGCAGCGTTTTCGCGGGGTTTATCAATCAGATATTTGTAGCCAAGTATTGCGATTACGACAATTACTACAGCTATAAGCGTTTTTATAATTTTTGTTCTGTTTTCGGCTAAAAATTTTTCGCCTTTACTTAATGCTTCGCCTACGGCTTTAAGATTTTCTTCTTTTTTGACGTTTTTTGACATATTTGCAAAAGATTTTATTTCAGGTCGCAAAATTAATAAAAATTTGACAATTTGAAGCGATTATAAAAAAATATATAAATATTTATTTTGCAATCAGGTTAAATATAGCTGTGTATTCCTCCTAAAAAATAGGATACTCCTAAGAATGTAACGGCAACCGCAAAAAAGGCGCATGCGCAGTATCTGTGAAATTTCAAAGGATTGCGGAATTGAGAAAAACTGTTTTTATGCATTGGAACAGCATAAACCAGCATTGTTATAAGCGCCCATGTTTCTTTTGCATCCCAGCCCCAGTAACGTCCCCATGAAATATTTGCCCATACCGCACCGATGAATATTCCCGCGGCAAGCATAAACAGCGCAGGATAGAGTAAAATACTGTTCCATGCATAAAGTTTATTTCGCAAACGCTTCGACAGTATTCCCGTAAGGCTTGTCAGGGCAATAAAAACAAAAAGCGCATAAGACAGCATGATAACCGAAACGTGCGCGGCAAGCATCGGTGAACGTAATATGGGAGTCATTGGATTTAGCTGAGAAATATAATACCACAAACATGCAGTCGATGCAAAAATGTAAAATACGCGCCATCGCAATTTAATCCAAAGCATGACAAGCATCGACAGCGCCAGCAGAAAATATCCCGTATATGTAACCGCAATGCCAAACGGGTCGTGATTTATCATTAACGTTGTTCCCATTTCGTCGGCGTCATAATCCGTTTGATAAAACCGGTATCCTCTGTGCGAATATATTTTATTCATCGATACGCGACAGATTTGACTGTCGATTTTCAGAAAACTGATATAATCGGCAGGTTCATACGTGCCGTGATGATATTCGATATCGAAAAGCACCAGCTTAACGCCAAAAGGCAATTTCCTGCATGTTTCGTCTTTTTCTGCTGTGTATGTATAGCCTGTTTCGCCTTGCCGTATGTGCATGTATCCGCGTGTTGCCGTGAGAAAGGTAACTGACGCGCCAAGCAGTATTACACTGAAAGCGCAGTGCATAACAAATGCTGTTTTGTTTCTGTATAATGCATGGCGAACGATATAGGCAAACGACATTATTGCAAATACACACCATAATGCAACAAACCACCATGAACCGTAAATCTTATCGGCGACAAAATCCGTTCCCCAAAATTTTTCAATCATGGTGGCAACGGCAAGTACTGCCGGAATAACTGTTAATATCCCAAAGGCGCAGCGTTTAGTATTAAATTGCATCCAAAAATCTTATCAGAGCTTCCCTGTCTTCTTTTGACATGTTACGAAATTTTTCTTTCGTCTGTTTTGCCTCGCCTCCGTGCCAGAGTATCGCTTCTTCGGTGTTTCGCGCTCTCAAATCGTGCAGCCTGTCGGTATGTCCCGAAACTATGTTCATCAATCCGCGTCCCCACAGCGGCGTAGTGCGGCATATCTGTACACGTCCCGGTTCTTTCATTTCGAGATTGTGTCGCAGCAAATCGGTATAAGGATATATTTTTTGATCTGATATGGCATGCAATGGCGTATAGTTACTGCGAGTTGTCCACGAAGGACGATGGCAGGCGGTACACCCTGTTTCGTAGAATAATTTTTTGCCGCGCTGTACTGTCGGGTCATCAAGGTTGCGGGCGGCAGGCACTGCAAGTCCTCGATGCCAGACCATAAAGGCGTTGTAATCGTCCATTGTCATTTCGGGCTGCAGGTCTCTTGACATTAAATAGTCAAAAATTTCGGTTTCGGTTTTTCCGAGCGCCTGCTGAACATCCGCATCCTGCGACATTACCTTTGCATATTCTTCGGTAATATAATGATATTTTCGGTCGGGACGAGTTACGTTAGTGATATTCCACAGTGCATTTGCGCCCGGTCCGTTATCAAGCGTGGCGCGTGTGCAAAGGTATGTAAACCTGCCGGGATGTTTTCCCGGAAAATACGGATTCAGTCCGGTTTCGTCTATATCCGCTCCAATAACGCCTGCACAGTATCCGCGCGTTTGCTGCTGCTGATGTTCAGCCCGCAGATCTTCGTCGGAAATTGCATCAAGCAAGCCTGTACCGTAAATTCCGATAGTGGCTTCTATGCTTGCCGCATGCTGGCTCATATCAAAATCGTCAAACAGAATTGCGCCCTGTGCAATCGACACTTTGGGATAAATGAGCGAATAAGCTGTTCCATCTTCGTATTTGTTTCCATACTCGTCAACATAATTCAGCCATTCGATGGTAATTCCCGATTCGTTTACAGGCGACTTGAACGGCGATACGGCGCGTGTCTGCGTCATTCCCGTAAAATATCTTGATGCTAACGGCAATGCCGGTTCATTCGGATTGTAAATCATAAGCAAATAACCGCAACGGCTATCGTTGGAATCATATTTGCTTACTCGCTGGCTATGACCGCCGTAGCTCGGATGACAGGCTATGCACGACTTGCGGATGTAAACAGGACCAAGTCCCGAATAAGCCATATCTTCGGATGCTACAAAACTTTTGTCGGCAAGACGCTCTCCTCGCATGAACTGTCTGTAAAGTTCGTTATCTTTTTCAATTGCAGGCATTGGCTGCTTATATGCGTACGAAGAATTGATAAATACAGTTCCGTTTTTGCCTCCTGCGTAATATTCTTCATTATCAACGCTCGGAGCCGGTTTGTCGTTATCAGAGCAGGCTGATAAAGCCAGAGTGCAAACTGCTGTCAATATAAATTTACTTGTCAATCTCATATTTCATTTTTTTAAAACCAAACATCCACAGATACTGCAAAAGTACAGTATCTATGGGATATTCGGCAATTTATAAACTCTTCTTTTATAATCTATTATATAATATTATCACTCTTTTTTTATTTTGCATTATCTCGCACCACTTCGTAAAAAGACCTTCCACCTGTGCCGATTGCTGCGATTTTGGTAATACAATCTGTAATTTTTGCTTTTATTTGCGAATCAAGTTGAGAATTTTTTGCTTTCACAAAAGCGCTAAGCGAATTAGTTGTAGGCGTACTTAAATTCCTGCCACCATAATATGCATTTTTTATGCTTTTGATGTTATTTTGGTAGTCTTCAAGCGAATGCCAACTATACCACGATTCGACTTCTTCTACCAATCCATTTACAAATGGCGATTCAATCTTTGTTGTGCCTACTTCACTGGCAATATCTGCCGCTCCATCTGAAATTTCGCTCATTGCAGCTACAAAAGAACCGGCATAATTGCCTGTTGCATTCTTAAGCTTGTCGCCAAAGTTTTGAAAGTTGGGTCTGTCGTTAAAAAGTTCTTTCACATCCGGATTTTCGTTGAATGCATTTTTAACTCCGATAGATACATTATTTTCGCCTGCCCATGCAACACAAGCCAGAGAACAATCCCAAACAAGAGCCTCTGTTGCTGCCGACAGATATTTCAATTCTGCATCCGTAATGCTTCCGCGAGCCTGCCCTTCTCTGAAAAGGAGATATTCGGTTGTGTGGAATCCAATAACTTCGGCATCCAAAAGCCATGCGCTCTGTCCTGTAAGCCCACTTGCATCATTTGCCAAAACTCCCAGTATGTCGTTTATTTCCAAAGGCCAAGAATCAATATGTGCATCAATGTCAAACGCATCTTCGCCTACCGGTCCAAATAAAAATGCTTCGCTTTCTTCCCAATAAATACGTGCGACCATCCATGCATCAGCGGCAGCTTTCAAATGAACTGCATCATTACTGGTTTTAAGTGCATTGACAGCATCACGAAAATCAAGAGCTGCTTCTGCTAATAATCTGTATGTCGGTACTACAACATCATCAACATATTCTGATAGAATTATGTTGCATTGTGCATCTGTCGGAGCAGTCTCACTAATAAGTGTACTCACTTGTTTACATAACGCTTCCAATTCGCTACAAGCAGCTACGGCTGCATCTACATTGACAGCATCGGTGTTTTCATTGATGGTATTGTGATCTTTTTCGCACGATGCCACACTCAGTAACAGTGCAACGGCTGTTGCTAAAAGTCCTGATTTTTTTAGATATTTCTTCATATATATTTATTTAAATAGTTAATTTTCAATTAAAAAGTCCCGAATATCCTATACCGAGAGATATTGAAGGTTCGTTATTGTAAGGAGAAGCAAACTGACGTAATGCGTATTCCGCTTTTATTACAAGTCCCTGCATTGGAAAATAGTTTATTCCCGCCCTTAATATTTTTTTTCTGCACCATGCCTTATCCGGTATTCCTTCGGCTGTTTTATACATTGAATCGTAAAAACCGTAATGTGCATAAAGATATAACCTGTCGTCCCCGTTTTTTGTTTTTTCAAACAGTGATAACATGTTATAACCCGCTTCAACGTAAAAGCTCAATACGTCCGATGCAACATCCGTTCGGGGCGAAGGGCTTGCAGACGGCAAGCGTTTGTTGATAATCGAAATGTCGTAGGAGCCGCCCAGATTGCCGTATATAACATTGGCGCGAGCAAGGATATTGCTGTAATCGTATATGGCATCAAATGCGCCTATGGTAACAATGCCTTTCACATTGCGGGATGCGTAACGTTCCTGTTTCAGCGTATTCAGGGCGCTGTGTCCGTAATATCCGCTTAATCCCATTCGCAATCCCCTGACCGAATAATTGTCAATTCGTACTGCGCCTGCGTAAGTATTTGCAATTTTAAATTCGTAGGGCGAGGCAGAGCCTCCGGATATCCATCCTTCGTTGCTGAAGCGTTCGGCGTCAAGCCCGGCAACAATCATTGCTTCGTAACGCCACTTGCCTGCATTGCCCCAAAAACTGATTCCGGTTTCGTGCCATGTACATGGCAGTATGCCGGATTCTTCTTCGGGACGAAGTACTGAAAAGAAATCAGTAGGCATGTGATACTGGTTCGTAATGCCGACCGGAACAATTATGTGTCCCATACGCAAGCTGGCATAAGGCGACCATGTTTTTTCAAGCCAGAACTGTTCTATGGCGATTTCACCGCCTTTTTCGATTTCGGTTTCATATTCGCCGGCTTCGGTTTTTTCTATCTCGTAAGTCGAGCCTGCGCCGCCGTGTTCAAATTCGATTTCGGTAGAAAGCCGCCAGCCTTTGCCAAAATCATAACCTGCATAAAATACCACATGAGGCAAATCGAATCGCCCGTGATACTTGTCTTTATATGTTTCGGGATAAGAATATCGCGATGGATTGTCGCTGTAAAACATGCGTTGCATTACAGCCTCGCCGTAGCCTCCAAGCGTGAGGCGGGATGTTTTAAGCGGGCTTGCAACAGTATCAATTCTAATTGTTTGTGCAGACACATTCAATGTTGCGCCTGCACAAATCAATGTAAAACTAAAAACAAAAAAAAACTTTTTCATCATACAAAATAATTGTAATAAACTCTTATATTTCTACACCACAAAAGTATTTTGTATTTGAAAACGGCACAATACCTACTTTTGGGTATATTCCGTTAAATATATAGTCATTTGTTGGTAGGTTTTAAAGAAAAATAATAAAAAAAGGATTTTTTTGTGCTAATGAATTATAAAAATGACTGCTTTGCGGGCAGTCATTTTTTGAAATCATATTTCTTTAACCTTATTGCAGATTCAAAGTCATGCCTTTGGGATATTTGACGCTGTAGCTTATAAAATATTCTTTTGTTTCGCCTGCCTTAAAGTTTTCTTCCCATGTTATTACTCCGACATCTTCGCGATTGACGGTTGGCTTTGTTGTTTTTTCGAGCAGCTCGACCGTAATGTTTTTATTTGTAGATAAAGGATACTGATCTTTCAGAACCATTGCAATATCCCTGTTTTGGTTATTGCGGACGGTAATTTTGTATGTCAATACGATTCTTGTATCGGTACCCAGAAACTTCACGCTGCTGAAATCCTGCATTTTTTCGCGCTTCACCGATATTCGCCTGTCGCTTCCGAGTGTGAATGTCATTTTTTTATCTGTTGATGCCGCATTAATTGTTGTTTGTCCGAGGTATGTTCCCTCGCTGGTAATGTTTGCCTGTCCTGTCATCAGGTTCAATTTTTCCCATTCCGAAATTTCGGCAATAAGATATGTTTCGGCATCCAGTTTCGGAGCGCAGTAATATTTATAACCGACGCTGCTTATCGTCTGCTTTTCGAGTTCGATAACCTGTTCCTTGCCATCGCTTTTTACGGTGTAGGGAATATCAATCGAGAAGGTTCTGTTCAACTGATTTTCTTCTTTCAAAACATAATCTTCCATCGACTTTGTTGTGATAACGATAACGCCGTTTGCCGCACGCGAGCCATAGATTGCTGTCGCCGATGCGCCTTTCAAAACATCTGTACTTGCAATTTCACCGGGATTTATTGCCAATACTTCCTTTTCATCCACAATCATGCCGTTTACAACATAAATCGGCGGCTGTGTGCTGCCTGCCGAACCGCTTCCTCTTATAAGCATTTTTGGCGCTTCCTTTTCATACGAAATACTGTTTTGTGCAATAACTTCGTAGTCAGCTGTCCGATTGTGCGCAGCATAACTCTGTTCGCGCAAAAACCATGCACTGAACACCGGAGCAACATTTCCGCTGTTCGGAACTCCGGTCGAAAGGCTGATGTTTACCCTGTTCCAGTCGATGCCTGATGTTTGCTGTACTTTTGATTTTGCAGTCAGGCTTATCGGTGATGCGGGCGAGACAATGTTCAGGTCGTAAAAAGGCGTCCATTTTGCCGATGACGTGAAGTATTTTATCGTTAATTCTGCATTTACGGCAAGCGGAGAGGCGAGTTTCAGTTTCAATACTCCCGAATTTTTGCCGTGCCTGGTTTCTTCGAGCGAAAGCTGGCTTTTCAGGCGGCTGATTTTTTCTTCGACTGTAGTTTTTGCCTTTTCCAGCTTCGCTATCGCAGCCGTATATTCTGTGGATTTTGCTTGAAAAACATCTATATTTTTGCTCAATTCTTCTACTGTCGACGCTTTTTCGGCAATGGTAATATTGTGCGTAACGCCCTGTTTCAAAAGAGCGAGCATGTCGGCGCTGATTTTCATGTCGGTGGTAATCTTGTTTAAATTACTGCTATAAAAATCGATCGAATCCCTGATTTTTCCCGTTATTTCATTTTGCCGTTCGCTCTGCAAATAGTTTATCGAATATTCGAAAGACGAAACAATAACGCCGCCGGTTATTTTTATCTGCAAACTGTTGCGATTTATAACAGCACTCAGCCCTTCGACCGTGATTTCATTTTCGCCTTTTGCGAGTTCGGCGGATGCCGTATGCGTAAGCTCAGCTCCGTTGAAAAATACGGTTACATCCTTTAATGCAGACTTTACCGTTTTTGCACTGTCCGAAAATCCATGCGTTGCAAACAGCATGAACAGTGATAATGTCATAATGAATTTTTTTGTTGCCATACTATTAAATTTAATTATTCGGGCAAAGTTAGTAATGATTTTTTTACCAATCGGTTTTTGACGTAATATTTTAAAATTTAATACTAAACGTCATCGCAAATCTGCAGAATGAAGCATTAAATTTTCCGTTTTACGAAAAATACGTAACTTTACATTTTAAAACAGCAATTAAAAATCATATAAACAGTTAAAAAATATGCCGATAATACGCGTAACAAAAGAATTCAGGTTTGAAATGGCTCATGCGCTTACAAATTACGATGGCAAGTGCAAATATATTCACGGACACTCGTATGTGCTGAAAATTACCGTGTCCGGACAGCCGATTGAAGACGAAAATAATTCAAAGCTTGGCATGGTAATAGATTTCAGCGATTTGAAAAACATCGTGAACGATAATATTATCGAACGCTTCGACCATGCGCTTGTGTTGAGCAAAAAAGCAAAACTTGCAGATGATTTGAAATGCGAATATCAAAAAGTGGAAATTGTAGATTATCAGCCTACATGCGAAAATCTTGTTATGCACTTTGTGGAAATTTTAAAACCACTGTTGCCTGAAAATGTTTTTTTGCATCACTTAAAACTGCATGAAACAGCAACATCCTGCGCCGAATGGTTTGCTGCGGATAATCAGTAGCTCCTAAAAAAATTTAAAAAACAAAAAGGCTGCCTTAATTTGAGACAGCCTTTTTTGTTTAAAATAAATAACGCTTATTCTTTATAATTGTCGTTCGGATAATCCCACCAAACAGGATAAGAATAAATGTCATCCAGCAATGCATGCGAATGCGACGCTGCCACGTTTGCATTATTATATGCCTGTTCAAGAGTGGGAGATTGACAAAGACGCCGATATTGCTTGCCATCAGGAATAAACCGTTTGTCATTATTTCCGCTGGTGCGCTCGAATGGCTCTGCCCAACCGTAATAAATACTTGGACTGTAATCCATACGGCGCATATCGTTCCAGTTTTGCAGGGAGAACGACAGGGCAATAAATTTTTGTGTCATAATTTTCCCCAAGGTCAAGTTAGCCGATGTGCCAACAGCAGCCGAATTCAAATAATCATCAATTTCGGTTAGAGCTATTGGCTGTTTTGAGATATTTACAGGATCATTGTATTCGCTCAATTTTTCGTTCATCAATTCCATGTGCGCCCGAATACCTTCTTTGTAGGCATCAAAAGCAGGACCTGTTTCTCCTTTATGGAACAGAGCTTCGGCTTTGATAAAACACATTTCAGGATAGCACAGAAAATGTGTTGGCGCATCTGGACGGGAGTAGAAATTTCCAGAATTGATAATTGTACCATCGCTCTCTACATCTTTGAAATTTCTTGATATAGAACTTCTGGCCACTCCAACCGTGAGTAAAGACATCACTGTTGAATCGCTGTTTTCTATTACTGATCCATCGTTCAGATTGATACCTTTTCCCCATTTCCTTTGATCGGGATAATAAGAACCCGGAGCAACCCAGTTTGAACCGATACGAACGTTCGATTGCATATCTACGCCGTTCGTACGAAACCATTGTCCGTTACCTGTTTGTGCACAAGGCACTAATTTATCGGCACGCGGATCAATAACATTTTCCCCATAAAGATCAGTCAATAAATCGACATACCATTTAGTTGGGTAATAGATATTACTCCAGTTATTTAACCAAATATAAGTGTAAGAAACATTGACCGGATCACCCCACAATCTATCGACATTATTAGCATCTATGTTTTTATGGCGAATTACCGTACTATGGGCATTGCTTTGAGGAGCATCGGCGAGCGCAGCTAAAATAGCGTCCGCGTCATACGTTGTTTTTTTCGACAGATTATTTAGCCAGCGTGCTTTCAGACCATAGCACAATCTAATCCATTTATCGACATCGCCGCCATTCCAGCTATCACCTTCGCTTAGGGAGGGTACTTCCGGATTTTGCGTTTGTTTAAACAAAGCGATAGCTTCGTCCAACTCGTCCATACAACCTTCGAAAATTGTTTTCCCGTCATCGAACTTTGGGCTGATAATGGCATCGTCAAGAGCTTCCGTATAGGGCATTTCTCCATATACATCAGCCATTGCCATAAAGCCCATAGCCCGGAAAAGTTTCACGATACCCATGTAATGGTAGGCGCCTTCCTTTTCTGCCATAAGATACAAATGCGGTAACGTACCGCCTACACCCACAAAGAAAGCCTGATAGGGATAGGTAGCTGCAGTATTATTAGCGGCTGTCCATTCTGCCAACGATCCGTAACGGCCGCCGCGTGTATCCAATGTCATTTGTTGTTCCATCAAAGCGCCAAAGACACCACTGACCTGATATGTTTGCCCCATCCAAAATTGAATGGCCGGCAACCGAGTAGCAACACTTCCCGAAGTGCTTATCGCATTATCAGGGTCTTTATTAATGTCAAGATCCACACAGGAAACCGGCATCAATACAATTAATAATATAATTCCTAATTTAGTTATCTGTTTCATGATTTTACTTTTTAATGTTTGTTTTCTTTAAAATTTCAAATTAATACCAAATGATACGCCTGCCGTAGCGGGTACATTATTATAGTCGAATCCTACAGAACTAGATCCGCCTACGCCTGAGCCACCTACCGATGCTTCAGGGTCTAAGCCCTTGTAATTGGTAATGAGCAACAAATTCGTTCCTGTAAACGAGACGGTGCAAGCTTTGATAAATTTAACCTTTGCCAAAAGTTCTTGCGGCAAAGTGTATGACAGAGATACCGCACGCAGGCGCAGCCAGTTGGTTTTCGTCATAAAATTAGCTGATTCTCTCGGATAATAAGTACGCCAATACTCCTGAATAATATATTTCCCGTTTTGAGTGGCAGTAGCGCTCACAGGATAATCTTGATCTGCATTGAAAGTAAATGTCTTGTCTTCGTATACCGGATTAGCTGCCGTTCCGGTATTCACTACTCCTGTAATAGTTAGCGATTCACGGTTTTCCGTTTGCTTTGACATACCTGTGGTCGTTAACCAGTATTCCGTTCCGTTGTACACATGTCCGCCTATGCGAAAATCCAGCAGGAACGACAAATTCCAGTTCTTATACTGCAAACTGTTGTTGAAACCGCCAAAGAATTTTGGTTCGCGGTTTCCTACATTATGCGTAGTAACGTTATCGGAAGTAGGTCTTCCCCATTGATCGAGGATCACTTTCCCATCTTCTGTACGGCTCCACTTGGAACCGGAAATTGCCATAAAGTTACCATTCTCAAACGAAGCAGCTTTAGCATTTCCTATCTGTACATCCGTTACATACAGAATTGGTAATCCCACATATATGCTTCCTACCGTACTGCGGTTACCCGACAGGTTTAAGGTCGCATCCCATGTGAAATTTCTGGTTTTAACCGGTTGACCCGTAATAGAGATTTCCATACCCTTGTTATACATTTCCCCTGCATTAAGGCTGTAAAGAATGTACCCCGGAGCTTGACTGGTACGGGGTGTGATAATTTGGTCGAACGAATTATTTACATAATATGTATAATCAAATCCTAAACGTCCTTTAAGAAAGCGCACTTCCAGTCCCAATTCAATTGATGTAGTCATTTCAGGTTTTAAATAAGGATTTCCGCGCGTCCATTCGGTAGATGTTCCGGTAATTCCTCCTAAAAATTCCTGGAATGGCCACAATTTTGTATCGGTAGCGTAAGGTGAAGTTGCCTTTCCAACCTTTGCCCACGAAGCGCGTACCTTGCCGAAAGAAATAAGGCTTTTCAAATTGTCGGGCAATAATTCGGAGAATATAAAACTACCTCCTACCGAAGGATAGAAATACGAGGCATTCGCATCGCCCACGCGAGGAGAATAAAGAGTAGAAGACTTATCGTTTCGCCCTGTAACCGTTAAATAAGCTATGCTTTTATAGGAAGCACGGAACTCTCCGTAAAAACTGCGCATCCTGTCCAATGAATGGCTTTGCGATAATTTTTTATTGGCGTCTATAATAGTAGCGAAGCTGGGCTGGTCGAGTATTGAAAATTCTGTTCCCATACGGTAGTTTGTTTCCCTTTTCGTTTCTTCTTCACTCCATCCAAGCAGCATTCCCAAATTAAAATCGCCTATTTGTTTATTGAAGTTGAGCATCAAGTTAGATGAAAAGTATTGGTGCTTCAATTCATTTTCACTCAACATGCCATCAGAATATCCGGATTTGGAGTACTCTCCGCCCGGAGCCAGCATATTGTAATTGCCTGTGGTGTAATTATCAAGTCCGAAACGGTAAGTAACGTTAAACCAGTCTGCTACTTTAAAGTCTGCACTCGCATTGCCGGTAAAACGATTGGTATGATCGTTCATTGTATTTTTGTTAACAATCCAGTATGGATTTTCAACCAGTGTGCCCAAAGGTCTTCCTGAATAAATGCGGTATTTGGTTCCATCATCATTCAGGTAATGCGACATATCATCATTCCTTGCCCACTGATATACAGCGCTCATCGAACCGTTACCTCCGGCGCCCCACAGTGCGGCGCTGGTCAGTGTTTTGTCTGTATTTGCCTGTGAATATGCCGCGCCGGCATTTACGGTTAATCGTCCGAACTTTTGTTCGACATTCAAACGAAACGTTGTTTTGTCATACCCCGTATTGGGTATAATCCCTTCCTGATCTAAACGAGATACGGACATATAGACCGACCCGTTTTTCCCGCCGCTGGAGAAACTTACCATATTGTCCCAAATGTTGCCTCCCTGAAAGAAGTTGCCGATATTGTCATAAACCTGCCCGCTGATTGGATCGCCCCAAGACGAGTAGGTGTATTTCGTGGGGTCAAGGTTACCATCGGTACCGCGTTCTCCCCGTTGATATTTGCTTTGCTGTTCCGGCAGACGGTTAGCCCAGACAGCACTGAACTTGGAACTGAAATCAACGGATATCCCGCCTTCCTGTCCTTTTTTCGTAGTAATAATTATTACGCCGTTGGCAGCCCGCGAGCCATACAAAGCCGCAGCAGCAGGCCCCTTCAATACCGACATGTTTTCAATGTCGTCTGTATTAATATCCATCACGCGGTTACTGTTGGTAGTAGCATTTCCGTTCATTCCGTCAAATGCGGTATTTCCTACGGAAGAAGTAGAATTATCATAAATAATTCCATCCACCACAAATAAAGGTTGATTGTCGCGGGTTTCCGACAAAGAAGTAGCGCCACGCAAGATAATATGCGCACCTGCCCCGGCAGCACCCGAACTTTGCGTAACACTAATACCGGCAACTTTACCTGCAAGTGAATTCAACGGGTTTGCCGTTTTGTTCTTCAAAAGCTCTTCGCTTTTGATGTCCTGCACGGAATAACCGAGAGCTTTTTTCTCTTTCTTGATACCCAAAGCTGTTACAACCGCTTCGGTAAGCTGTGCGGCTTCAACCTGCAGCGTAACATCAATCACATTAGCATCTCCAACCACAATTTCCTGAGCAGTGTATCCTATTGCTGAAATAACAAGAGTCTGACCCCTGTCAACTGCAATGGAATAATTACCGTCAATGTCGGCTGAAACGCCCTTAGTCGTTCCCTGCACCTGTACGGATGCGGGAAGTCCGAGTCCATCATCGCTACCGATGATTTTACCTGTTACTGTTTTTGTCTGGGCAAATGCCGAAACGCTTACAAATAAGCAGGCAATGGAAAACATTAAAAATTTCTTCATAATAATTAATTTTGTTTTACAATAAATATTTTCTGTCCTATAATTTACATTATAAGG
Organism: Prevotellaceae bacterium; assembly: GCA_031265155.1. Classification (GTDB taxonomy): domain Bacteria; phylum Bacteroidota; class Bacteroidia; order Bacteroidales; family UBA932; genus JAIRKV01. The sequence continues at coordinate 28,421 of JAISDB010000175.1, forward strand.
CAGGCTAATGGCAAGTATATCAGCGAAATACCCGTTTTATGCTAAAAAAACTTTTTTTTGTTAAGATTTGCAATTAATTAAAAAATAATTACTTTTGTATTTCAAAACGAAATATAATGTAAATTATCGGACAGAAATATTTTAAAATAAAGTGTTAAAATTAAGAAATACACATTGAAAAATTAAAAATAATAATTATGATATTTCTTAATCCCCATCGATATTTTAGAGACAAGTCAAAAATTTATGCCGTATAGAAGTTATATATTTGCAGTATATAGTCGGTTTTAATTATAATTTGCATTTTTGCTAAAATGATATGGCTGCCATTAACCGTATTCCTGTATTATTTTCAGGGTTTGTTTTATATAATCTAAATCCCAGCGTTACGGGATAATCCATTCTAAACCAGTATGCATCAAATAAAATATCTGCTCCGAATGCATAGATATTACTTTTTGAGCCGTTTAGGTTTTTTGTTACTGCAAAGTCGTAAAACAAATTTGCGCGTATGCGCGTAATGTAGGCTAATGCTCCCAGATTAACATCGGGATAAGCAACAGGAAAGGCGTAATCTGCCGAAAGCATGTTGAGCTTTTTACTTGCAAGATTATTATTTGTTTCCCGCGGAAAGTCATAAATGACGGAATAAATATACCGCTTAATATCCTGTTGCTGATGTGATGCAGACAATCTAAAGCCGTGATTTGCAAATAATCCGGGAATATATGCCGTAAATTTTCCGCCATAAATATTTCCAAAATTTTCGGTATCGAAAGGAGAATTTTTAAATTGAAGATTAAATATCAAACCCCATTTCGGGAAAATATCCGCTTTTGACAACTGCCTGTAAGCATAAGCATTTATACCGTATTCGGCAAGGTTAGCCCGGCACATCGACAAATGAGCCGGAGCAAAATATTTTGAATTACTTACCGAAAACTGTATGACCGGAGTGATTCCGCGTACATGGCGCGAGTTTGAAAATACAAATGGAATATACATTGCAGCTTCCATATTAAACTTATTTTCGTTGCCGATGCCTGTATTTCCTCCGTTTATCAGAAAATTTTTACCGCCGCCGTAATGTCCTTCAATGCTGATAACAGGAAACCAGCCTGTGTATGTAAATCCTGCATGAACTGCAGAATAGCCGCTACGATACGAATATGCCAGTCGAGCCGTTGCATTTCCAAGCAGGTTTTGAGAAACGACTGTCGCGCCCAAACTTAATTTATCATCATCATCGCTGTCGTAGAATGAAGCAATGGTTTTTTCGGGATTTATTCCCGCATAAAACGGCAACCAGTTACGCACGCGAAATAAATTTGCCGTTTTGCCGTATGATTTTGTGCTGTAGGTTTTTACATTTTTCAGGTCAATAGTGTCAATTACAAAATTTTCCTGCGCGGCAACAACTTCGGCAAGCTCAAATTTATATGGCTGCATCAGGTCAACGGAAGCGTTTTTGTCAAATGCAATTTTTCTTATTGCAAGTCTCAGTCCGTTACTGTAGTACTCGGAACAGGTCAGGTAGCCGTTTTTATTGTGACTTGCAGCAACAGTTCCGAATTTGGAATTTGTCAAACGATGTGTTTTTCTTGTTTTTGTAGATATTAAATATAAATTATCCACTCCATCAAATCCCGAATTAAAAATGATATTTTCGGCGTAAAAACTAATGTTGGCAATGTCAGTAAACAGGCTGTCAATTAAAATATCCCATTTGCCGTTTGCAGGATCCAGCGTTTGCAATGACATTCCGGCGTCCGAAAGCAAACTTGCCGCAACAATATTGCCATGTTCACTGACAGCCAGACTTACAACAGTTGCATTATCAGGCGTTTGTATCCGGCATGTTTCTGTAAATCTGTTTTTGTCCAAAATACATATAAAGTTTTTATCATCAGCCGTATATTCGGCAGCGGCAAGCGTTTCGGCATTATTTCCAAATGCAAGCGCGCGATAGCGAGTATGCGTCAGAGCTGTTTTTATCCGCCCTGAATTTAAATCGTAAAACCTGACCGTATTGCTGCTTTTGGCAGTCCAGCGAACATCTCTTATATTTTCAATCCAGTAAATCCTGTTGCTGTCGAAATAAATCCTGTCCGAATAATATCCGATGTCGGCAAGATGCTTTTCGCCGGCGTTTCCTTCAATGACAACAAGCGATGGAATATTTTTCAGATTATGCTTTACGGCAACAATACTGTCGTTGCCGATAAAATAAGGATAAAGATATTTTGTATAATTTTTTTCATCGTCGGTAATATATTTCACGTTTTCGTCATTTTGGCGATTTTCTGTTTCCCACGAATTTTTAAGATATTCAAACGATTCGCGCTGAAGCTCCTTTAACGAGGTTTTTGTAACTTTTCTAAATCCCCGACCAAAAAAAGGAATTGATTTTGCCTGTGCGCGGGTAAGAGTTTTTTCCCATACATCGGCGCCGAAACGCTTTCGTGCATACGCGGTTTGAACATATCCGTAAGCGTAGGCATTAGGAATAAAATCCTTATATGAACCGTGCAGCCATTTATCATACGAAAAATTTTTATCCGACAGTAAATATGCGCGATATTCCGCAAGAAAAAACGGCATTCGTCCGCGTCCCGAGTTCGACATTGATGTTTCGGAAAGCGTTGCATCTCCTTCAAAAAACCAGTCGGGAACAATTCCTGCCCAAGCCACCGAAGCGTAATCGCCAAACAGATAACTTGCAAATTTCAAAATACCCTGACTGCTGTACTTGCTGATTTGCACGTAATGTCGAAATTCGTGCAGGGCAAGGCTTTTATCCCATGGCGTAACATACAAGTGGTTTATCGGCGCTGTCATGAAATTCATTTGGCGCGGAGCAAAACTTACCCATGCGTTTGAATTCAAATCGCTGTTATGCAAAACCAGCGGCACTGTTTTTTTGTAATAACTGTTCAGCGAACGTGAAACATGACCGTATGCCTTTTCCAAGATATTTGCGTAACGCTGAGCGGTTGAATCCGTTTCACGCGGATAAACAATTTTGAAATGAGATGTTTCTATCCGATTCCATTTTACGGCAGTCGGTTCGTCGTAGTTTTGAGCAGATGCAAATGCTGTTGCAAGCATAAAATGCACAAAACCTGCAAATATCTTGAACATGTTTGCATGCGATAAAATTTTATTTGCTTTTTTACGGTTTTTCATGCGGATTTTCAGCGTTCTTGTCATTGTCTTACGGCTTTCAAACTCAAGTCCAGGCTTTTTATTTGATGAGTAAGAGCGCCAACCGATATAAAATCAACTCCACATTCGGCATAATCGCGCAAATTGTCAATGGTTATCCCGCCCGATGATTCCGTTTTATATTTTCCATCGATTAATTTCACTGCCCGGCGAGTAGTTTCTACATCAAAATTATCGAGCATGATTATATCTGTTCCGCCGGTTTGCATTATTTTTTTTATGTCGTCAATACTGCGGGCTTCAACTTCGATTTTCAACGAACGACCTGCCTGCTTCAAATAATTTTGCGCCTTGATAATTGCATTTTCAATTCCTCCTGCAAAGTCGATATGATTGTCTTTCAGCATTATCATGTCAAACAGTCCCATTCGGTGATTTTCGCCGCCGCCGATTTTTACAGCCATTTTGTCGAGCGCTCTCATGCCGGGCGTGGTTTTACGGGTATCGAGTATTTTGGTTTTCAATCCTTCGAGCCGTTTCACGTAAATTGCCGTTTGAGTGGCAATACCGCTCATGTGCTGCATTACATTGAGCACTAACCTTTCCGACTGTAAAAGCGACCGTATTCTTCCTTCGACAAAAAAGGCAATATCGCCGAATTTTATTTTGTCGCCATCGTGCAATAACTGCTCAACGATTTTTATATCCCTGTCAATACGGTTAAAAATTTGTTTGGCAATTTCAATTCCGGCAATTATACCATCCTGTTTTACAAGCAATTTCATTTTGCCGCTTGCCTCAAACGGAATGGTTGACAATGATGAATGGTCGCCATCTCCAATGTCTTCTTTTATTAATAACGAAATTAAATCGTCGATAAATTCCTGATATTTCATTTCTGTCTGATTCATTTTGTGCATTATGAAATTATACAAAGGTATGAATTTTACGACAAAAATAATAAAAGATATTAAATATTATAATAGACAGATTATTATATGCTTAAAATTCATCTATTTATTGAATCGTCATTGCGAACCGCTTGCGGTGAAGCAATCCGGTTGCCATGTTCTTTTATAGATTGCTTAGTCGTTACACTCCTCGCAATAACGAAAAAATAATATATTGCAGTTGACGCATGTAATGTTTTATTAAATATAATCTATTATTTCTCTATTTTTATTTGAATTATATAAGCTTCAGTTTCGGATTCCTGCCTAGCGTATATTATTACTCTGAAAACTTCGTCGGCTTGAGTTTTATACATTCCAATCAGGTATATTATTCCGCCGGTTTCAATTTTCTGATTGCGTATTTCAAATTCTTTCGGTTTGTAATTTGAAAAAAAATCCTTAAAAATAACAGTCAGCTGCGATCGACTGTAAAAATTATTTTTACCTAATATGTTACAGTTTACATTATTGCTAAAGCTCGCCGAAAGCATGGCGGCGTTGCCTGTTGTAAAATTATCCCTGATTTGCGAAAACAGATCAGCCTGTGCAAAACATACAGTGCCTGCAAAAAAAAATACAAGAATTATGTTTGATATTTTCCCCATTAAACTTATTTTTACATCCGTAAAAGTAACAGTAGTTAAATTTTTTATCAGCAAAAACAATGCCAAAAAAATATAAAATATTTATTTTTGTGCATAAATATCAAAAATATAAATGAAAATATCATTAACGGTTACAGGAAAAACAAATTTCGACTGGGTAGCGCAGGCGGTTGAAATGTATGCGCAACGAATAAAAAAACACGCAAGTTTCGACATAAAATATATTGCCGACATAAAAAACACAAAAAACATGACATCCGGGATTCAAAAAGTCAAAGAAGGCGAATTAATTTTGTCGGCGCTTGATGTTAAGGATTATGCGGTTTTGCTCGACGAGCGTGGCGAAAATTTTTCGTCGATCGAATTTGCAGACTTTATAAACGGAAAAATAATATCATCAACCAAATCACTTGTATTCATAATCGGCGGCGCTTATGGATTTTCGCAGGATGTTTACAAACGGGCAGATTTTAAAATATCGTTATCGCGAATGACATTTTCGCATCAATCGGTGCGACTGATTTTTGCCGAACAGCTGTACCGCGCTTTTACCATAATAAACGGCGAACCTTATCATCATGAATAAGTTCCGAAAACAGCAATAAAATCAATACCGTTTTCTATTGACAGTCAGCTTCAGTTTTGTTTTTAGGACATTATTTATTAAATATCAATTAAGCAAACAGACTAAACTTCATTATCGTGCGTATGGCTTTTTTGTGCAAATTCTTCGAGCATGCGTTTGTGCCTGTACACATCTTTTCGCAAACCCTTAAACTTCAAAAATTTATCAGAATAATCCAGTTCGAGCGAATCTTCGTACATTCGAGTAAGCCTGCTGAATTTGTTTTGCGGACGAAAGGTTAATATTTTGTTTTCGTCGCTTGCAAGCATATATTTGCGTTGAGCGAACAATTCTATTATTTCGTTTTTATTTTCATTTAAGGGCCTGTTCAGATATATTTTTATGCCGGCAAATCCTATAAACGGATATATAAGTGCAAAAGCAATTACAAGACACAGCATTTCCAAAAGGCGACCTTCTTTTAAAAAATTAGACAGGCTCGCAGTTTCAGACATTACGTCCTTGCTCATAAGATATATGAACATCAGCAGCAGAAACAATAATACAGTCAGGTATATTGCAAACTTGAAAACTCGCATAAAATATCGTTTCATATTCATGTTATTTATTATCAGTTAATTACAGCGAGCCTTTGTTGATATAGTTCCATGCAAGCGAAGCCGAGCCGAGTATCGACACATCTTTGTTCTGCAATTCGGACTGACGAATTTTTATTTTGCCTTTCCAGATTTTAAGTATGTTTTCTTCAAAAGATGCGATTGTCGGCTTTAAAATCAGATCGCCGGATTTTGCCAAGCCTCCGAACAGAAATATTGCTTCGGGAACGGTTATTGCAACAGCATTTGCAAGAGCAAGACCAAGTATTTCGCCTGCCATCTGAAATGCTTTCTCTGCAATTTTATCTCCGCTTTGCGCCGCTTCGGCAATATCTTTCGCTTCAAATCCGTCGAAGCTTTTATGACGGAAAATACTGTCTTCGGTGCCTGTTGCCAGCAATTCCGAAACCGTACGCTTTATGCCTGTTGCCGAAGAGTAGGTTTCGAGACATCCGCATCGTCCGCAGTTGCATTTGCGTCCGTTTTTTTCGACAATCACATGTCCGAGTTCTCCCGCAAGCCCATCGTTGCCGTAAATCATTTCGCCATTGGCAACAAAGCCGCTGCCAAGCCCTGTACCAAGCGTAACAAAAAGAAAGTCGCGCATTTTTGCCGCTCCGCCGTAAACCATTTCTCCAATAGCTGCGGCATTTGCATCATTGTCCAGCACGATGCACGTGTCCGGAAAAAATTTTTGCAGCTTTGCCACTATCGGTAAAATTCCTTTCCACGGCAAATTCGGGGCAAATGCTATTTCTTTTGTTTTGTGATTTCCATTGGGCGCGCCAATGCCAATCCCGATAATTTCGGCGCCTTCGACGCTTGCTTCGAGCTTTATCAGAACATCTTTCAGCGCATTGATGTAATCGTCAAAATCGCTGTAAAATGGCGTTGAAATGTTTTCTTCAACATATATGTTCCCAAGGCGGTCAACCATTCCGAATTTAGTATTTGTTCCGCCGATGTCTATTCCGACAACCAATTTTTTTGTATCCATATCTTCAAGTTTTGATGATGTTTTATAATAATCAGACTTTGTTATGATCCGTATTTTCCTGTTCGCCGATAATTTTTTCACCGTCTTTTTTATTTTTGCGATTTTCCCAAAATTGCAGCGCAAGAATTGCAGCAATCAGTATAATCGAACCAAGCATCGCAATTTTCAGCATTAATGTAGCCTCGCCTTTGGCAATGTACATAAACCACCAAACAATGCACATGCCCAAAAATATTGATGCAATAATTATCAGTAAAAGCCGTGTTATTCGTATAAACATATTTTATGTTTTTTTATTTTTCATGCCCCAAAGCTAATAATTTTTTTTCAATACAAAAATTATCAGTCTGTTTTTTTTATTAGAGTTTATATTTAATAAAACATTATATGTCTTATCTGCAATATGTTATCATTCCGTCATTGCGAGGAGTGTAACGACGAAGCAATCTATAAAAGAACATGGCTATTGGATTGCTTCACCGCAAGCGGTTCGCAATGACGTTTCAATAAATTGATGTATTTTAAGCATATAATAATCTGTTCTATGTAATATTTATTATATAATAATCTTTTTTGCCTTTCTGTATCAAAATATACTTTTGGTTTAACAGATCTTTTTCCGATACGGTTTTTTCGGCATTTTCAACTTTTTGTTTATTAAGGCTCAATCCGCCGCCTGCAATAAGTTTACGCAATTCGCCTTTTGATTGAAAAATGCTTGTAGCCGTTGACAGTAATTCAACGATACTGATTTTTTCATTTATTATTTCATTTGATACTTTGTATTGAGGAACTCCTTCAAAGACAGTTAAAAACATTTCTTCATCGAGTTTTGCAAGCGATTCGAATGTTGATTTTCCGAATAAAATCTGCGATGCTTCAACGGCTGCAACATAATCGCTTTCGGAGTGAACCATGCAGGTTACTTCTTTTGCAAGGCGTTTTTGCAATGTTCGCAAATGCGGCATGGCATCCTGTTCTTCAACAAGTTTTTCTATTTCATCCCTGCTGATGGATGTAAAAATTTTGATATATCGTTTTGCGTCTTCGTCGCTTACGTTCAGCCAAAACTGATAAAATTTGTATGGCGAAGTATAACGCGCATCAAGCCAAATATTTCCGTTTTCGGTTTTACCGAATTTTCCGCCATCGGCTTTGGTTATCAGCGGACAGGTAAGCGCAAATGCCTCACCGCCTGTTGTTCGTCGAATGAGTTCTGTTCCTGTTGTAATGTTTCCCCACTGGTCGCTGCCGCCCATTTGCAGCTTGCAGTTTTTGTGCGTATTCAAAAACAGAAAGTCGTAAGCCTGCAGAAGCTGATATGTAAATTCGGTAAACGACAAGCCGTCGCGGGCTTCGCCGGTAAGGCGCTTTTTTACCGAATCCTTAGCCATCATGTAATTCACGGTAATATGCTTGCCAACATCTCTAACGAAGTCGAGAAAAGAAAAATTTTTCGTCCAGTCGTAATTATTAACCATTTCGGCGGCGTTTGGGGAATCGCTTTCGAAATCAAGAAATTTTGAAAGCTGTTTTTTTATTGCATTCTGATTATGTCGCAAGGTGTTTTCGTCGAGCAAATTGCGTTCGGTTGATTTTCCCGAAGGATCGCCAATCATTCCTGTTGCGCCGCCTATGACCGCGACAGGCTTGTGTCCGCAATGCTGAAAATGGCGCAGCATCATCACGCCGCAAAGATGACCTATATGCAGCGAATCGGCTGTAGGGTCGAATCCAATGTAAGCCGTCGTCATTTCTTTGTTTAACTGTTCTTCGGTACCGGGCGTGATATCTTGAATCATACCTCGCCATTTCAATTCTTCTACAAAATTCATTTGATTATTATTCATGTAAATTCAGACGGCAAAGATATGAATAAAAAAACGAAAAGTTTATACAGCATTGAAATTTGTTAACCGTTAGCAGAGTAAAGCACAAAATACCTGTTCGGCTATAAACAAGCAATACGTTAGGATAATTTCAAAAACAGGCACAATTTGCAAATATTTTAGCTTTATATAGTATGTCGGCATTATATTCGGAAAAACATGCTTGTAGTCCATTAATTTATCATAAAATCTGACATGCACGAAGTTATGATTGTTTTAATGCCATCTGTCGAAGTTAAATTTTATTAAATATACAAATCGATAATAATTTGTTAGTCATAAATAATAAAAAAACTTACCTTTGCAAATTCATAAAAAACACAGATTTGATTATATTTAAAAAATAAAGATATATGGTTATTACAATGATTGTTTTGTTTGTAGTAGGCTATGCCGCCATAGCCCTCGAACACATGCTAAAAATAAACAAGGCTGCATTTGCCTTGCTTTTATGCGTTGCACTTTGGATTTTATACATATTAAACGCATCGTCCATTTTGCCCGCCAGCGGCGAATTTATGACTTTTGCAGGAGATGCTGCAAGAGAACATCTTTCGCTGTTCGATAAAATAATTGCGTTTGTAACCGAAAAACAAATAATAGAACATATTGGCGACATAGCCGAAATACTGTTTTTCCTGATAGGCGCCATGACGATAGTGGAACTTATAGATGTTCACGGCGGATTTTCGCTTATCACCGACTGGATAACAACACGCAACAAGAAAAAATTGCTGTGGCTGCTTTCGATCATTACTTTTTTTATGTCGGCGGTACTGGATAACATGACTACGGCAATAGTAATGATAATGCTGCTTCGCAAATTCATAAGCAATACCGGCGAAAGATGGCTTTTTGCCGGCATTATCGTTATTGCGGCAAACAGCGGAGGTGCATTTTCGCCCATAGGCGATGTTACCACAATCATGCTCTGGATCAAAGGAAACATAACCACAGGAGGAATATTGCCGAGCCTGATTATTCCTTCTTTAATATCGGTTATTATTCCTGTTCTTATTGTCAGCAGGTTTCTCAAAGGCGAATTTACACGACCAATAAAAGCGCTTGAAACGGAAGAGCATAACAATCATCTCGATACGGCTAAATATTTAACCCGAACCGAAAAAAAGACAATCTTCATATTGGGACTGGGAAGCCTGATTTTTGTACCGATATTTCGGGCTATTACAAATTTGCCGCCATTCATGGGCGTTCTGTTCGGATTAAGTTTACTGTGGATTTATACCGAAATTCTGTATCAGCGGAAAAATAACATTCCCGAACACGAAAAGGCGAGAATTACAATAATTTTGGGACGCATTGACATTTCTACCATCCTGTTTTTCCTGGGAATACTGATGTCGGTAGCGGCGCTCCAGTGTTCGGGAATACTGCATGATTTTTCCGTACTTCTTGCCGACAAGGTAGGAAACGTATATGCCATAAACATTCTGATAGGAATACTTTCGTCGATTATCGACAATGTGCCTCTGGTTGCAGGCGCAATGGGAATGTATCCTTTGGCGAACGATGCTATTATAAGTGCGGCGGCAGATCCTGTTTACATGGCAAATTTTGTTCAGGATGGTCCATTCTGGCTGTTCCTTGCATATTGCGCAGGCGTAGGAGGAAGTACGCTTATTATAGGTTCGGCGGCAGGAGTTGTTACGATGGGACTGGAAAAAATAAATTTTGTATGGTATTTTAAAAAGATCACACTACTGGTTTTATTGGGTTATCTTGCAGGAGCGGCGTTTTTTATTTTTCAGGAATTATGGCTTTTTCCTCTGTTTAGATAATTATTATATAAAAAATATATTTTTCAGAAAAAAAAGATAATAGAGATATTTTTTCTGTTACTCTTACCTTTGAAAGATATACTTTTTAAGGGACGACTAAATATACAATGGGTGCGTAACTTGAGTTATTAATAAATGACTTGCTCCCTTTTTAAGAAACAACCGGATAATTGTCTCCATTAAAGGTTTTCATCCTCATTTTTGAGTATTAAGTCGGTTTTCAAGATTTTATTTTAGGCAACATGTATTCGATTTCTGATTTTTACATTAAAATATCTATAATTTCAGCAACAACATAAGTGCTTCCGCCGATAAAAACCACATCGTCCTTTTGCGCTAATTTCCGTGCATGAAACAGTGCGTTTTTTACATTTGGAATTATTTTGCCTTGCAGATTCGCAGCAATGCATTGCTGCGCCAAATCGGCGGCAGGCATTGCACGCGGAATATCGGCGCAGGTAAAGATATAAAACGCATCGCGAGGTAAAAACTGCAAAATCGACTGTAAGTCCTTATCGCCGACTATTCCGAAAACAAAAAAGAGTTTATTCCGTTTAACCGATTTCAGCTGATCCATGCTCAAATTCAAGCCGTGAGCATTATGTCCGGTATCGCAAATCGTAAGAGGATTTTTTGAAAGAATCTGCCATCGTCCGCGCAAGCCTGTCTGTTTTGCTGCATTTGCAAATCCTGCAAGTATTGCATCATTACTGATTTTCAAAAGATTATTCTTTTGCAAAACCGACACGGCAACAAGCGCTGTGATGATATTTTTCCGTTGATAGTTTCCGAGCAGGTCGAGTTTTATCCTTTTATTGTCGAAATCCTTAAAATCAGCGTTCAATGCCGATATTTCAAATTCCTGACACGTGTCGTATTGCCTTACGCTATTGACTTTTGCGCATTGCGAAGCAAAAACAATGCAGGCGTTTTCGCGCATCGCCTTCTGCAAAAATACGATTGACGATTCATTATCCCATTCTCCAATAACAACAGGCGTTTGATGCTTAATAATCCCTGCTTTTTCGCCTGCAATTTCAGTAATCGCTGTTCCTAAAAATTCAGTATGGTCGAAACCTATATTTGTTATCACGCTCAACAGCGGCGAAATTATGTTCGTAGAATCCAGCCGTCCGCCAAGTCCCACTTCAACAACAGCGACATCTACCTGCCGACGTGCAAAATAATCAAAAGCCAAAGCAACAGTCATCTCAAAAAACGACGGATGAAGCTCATCAAAAACAGATTTGTACTTTTCGACAAAAAGCACAACTTCGTTTTCCGAAATATCTTTCCCGTCGACTTTTATCCGCTCGCGAAAGTCGGTTAAATGAGGCGACGTGTAAAGTCCGACCCTGTAGCCTGCGCTTTGCAGAATCGAAGCTATAATGTGCGACACGGAACCTTTGCCGTTTGTTCCTGCAACGTGAATTGATCTGAATTTTTTATGCGGATGATTAAATAGCTCATCCAATTTTAATGTTGTACCCAGACTTGCCCTGTAAGCGGCAGCGCCAATTCGATGAAACATCGGCAAGCTGCTGAAAAGATAATTTATAGTTTCGGAATAAGTCATTTTCAATTAGAAATCAATATCGTTTTTTATGCGGCAAAATTAGTTTTTTTAATTCATAATAACTGCTATGAAATGTGAATTAACAATTAACAATAAAATAGAGTTCATATTTAATAAAACATTACATGCCTTATCTGCAATATAATATTCTCCTGTCATTGCGAGGCGGAACGCCGAAGCAATCTATAAAAAACATGATAACTGGATTGCTTCACTTCGCTCGCAATGACGAAAAAAATAGATAACATGTCTGGTTTATATTAAATTTTGAAA
>JAISDB010000183.1 GCA_031265155.1 Prevotellaceae bacterium
GGAAGAATGAGTTGAAACAACTTTACATATGGATTTTCTGTTTTCATAGACTACAAAGATAAACTTTTCCATTTTTTAACCTATAGTACAAACACAGGATTTTGCAGGTGAGCCAAATTATTTTCTATCGCAATGCGTAATTGTTAATCGCCTTATCTCTGCCCTACGTGTTGCATCGCTCATTACCGACTGGGAAAGGCGTATTAATTCGGTGTTAGTCCACAACACCGCTTTTGAATTTGCCTCTGCGCTGGAAACATCACAATAAGTTTGCATTACCTGATTGTCTGCATTTTTACATTCATAACATTCCTCATCTTTGCTACACGCTGCCACAATCAGCGCAAAGGTTATTAAGTAAATCAGTTTTTTCATATTCTTATTTATTTAAATATTTGTTCAAAATGGTTATAAGATTTTAATTCTTTAATTTTATCCGGCACACTTTCCCCTATTTGTCCTAATTCTTTTTCAAAGGTTCTTTTATGTTCATAAAAATTTTTAGGTTCATAATATATAGAACAAAAGAATTTTTCTATTATGAGTTTTTTTGCCTTTTCTTTATTCCCTGAAAGAATATTTACCCTAATATTAAATTTTGACCATTTGACAAAAGGTAAAAATTCATTTTTAATTCTTTTTACATCTTTTGTCATTTCCCAAATTTTGAAAAATAAAATAACTTGTAGTACTGTGGCTATTAAAAATATCAAAGATATTACTATAACGAAATCATCCATAATTTGTATTTTTTACTGTTAATATTTTTTGCAAAGGTAAAAGTTTTTTAGATAATCGTAATTTGTTTGAAAAAATCTTTTTTTGTCATATTTAAATTACGGAGCGCGTTTTGCACCACCAACTCTGGCACAGGGTCTATGTGTGTTTGTACTATTACAGGTCGCAAAAAGTCCTTTCGTGTCCATACTTCGTGTCCGCCTTTGGTGCGAGTATGTTTACAACCTATTTTTTCTAAAAATATTCTGAATTGCGATAGTGGTATGTTTGATAATTTTTGAGTATTCATTAAGCGTATGCAGGTATGTGAACAGGCTGTATAATTTTTTGGTAATTTTTATTCGAGAGTATATCTTTGAAAGTATCATTTTCAACTATCATTTTTTCTATTTCCGGCGCTTTTGCAGTCTTCTTTTTTATTGTCCAACCATGTTGTTTTAAGTCCTCAAACAGCGTTTTCTTTGTCATGCAATACTCAATATGCAGTTGCAAAATCTCACCAAACTCTTTTAATGCTTCGTCAAATGAATTGCCTGCTGCCGAAATGTCGAGCGATGGACAATAAGCAACGTATATATCATTTTCGATAAAGATATATATTCCTAATTGCACCGCTATTTTATCACCTGTGTTTGTAGTGCCGCTTGCATTAAAACTGATATTTGCCATTTTTTTAATTTTTTTGTTGCTAATTTTGCATCGCAAAGTAATAAATTTTTTACGTAACAAACAAATTTTTGAGACTAAAAAAATTATTACATTTGCCAAAGTAATTATTCATTTTCTAAATGAAGGTGCAACTAAAATGCAACGTAAATCTTTATAATAATTCATAAGATTGTTATTATCAATGAATTAGTGGTATTTTTATTTTGCATGGGGTGCAAGGGGTCGAAAGTTCGAGTCTTTTCACCCCGACAAATGCCGCAAGGCATTGAAAATAAGTTAATTGTAATTTTTCTGAAATTGAAAAAATACAGGAAAATACAATTAAATACAATTAAAATTAAGTTGTTGGATACTACGCATTTATTTTCTGAAAAAATTAAAGGAAAAAACAATGCGTAGAAAAAAAATTTTGATTTCACCGAAGCTGTGCGACAGAAAGGGAGATATTGACAAAAAATGGTTTGTTGAATTGTCGCAACGCAATCCTAAAACAGGCGAAATGATTAGATTTCGCCACTGTCCCTGTGGTAAGCATAGATGATGAGGACAAATTCGGGCAGTAAGTAACAAAACAGATAAAACAAAAACATGCAGTCGTATTTTTACGTAACTGCATGTTTTTTTCTTTTGTGGGCCCAGTAGGGCTTGAACCTACGACCCCCTGATTATGAGTCAGGTGCTGCTAACCAACTGAGCTATGGGCCCGAAAAAAATACTATTTTTTTCATTTTGAGCCGCAAATTTACAATCTTTGCAGTCGATTTCCAAATTTAAATCAAAATAAAATGAAAAAAAATAATTTTCTGAATAGCTTTCATGCTGACATTCACAACATAATCTTTGATTTAGGCGGTGTTATAATCAATGTTGACTATCATAAAACCGAAAGCGCTTTTAAAAATCTGGGAATTTCGGACTTTGAAAAAGTTTTTTCGCAGGCGCAGCAAAGCAGAATTGTTGATAAGCTCGAAACGGGCTATATTTCGCCTGCCGAATTTCGTGAAAGTCTGCGCAAATTATGCGGATTCAGTATTTCGGACATCACAATTGACAATGCATGGAATGCAATGATTTTGGATTTCCCGACCGACAGAATTACCGTACTTGACAGGCTGCGTCCGAATTACAGGATATTTTTACTTAGCAATACCAATCAAATTCATATTGATTACTGCATGAAAAATCCAAAATTTGAAGTAATAAAATCAAAGTTTGAAAAAGTATATCTTTCGCATGAAATACACATGCGCAAACCGAATGCAGAGATATACGAATTTGTTTTGAATGACGCGCAGTTGCAGGCAGCGCAAACACTGTTCATTGATGATACAATATTAAACGTCGAAGGTGCAAAGCTCGCCGGATTAAACGCTTATCATATTAAAAACGGCGAAACTGTAAGTGATTTATTCGACCTGTAAAAAAATAAAAAGCGCTTTTAACTGTTATCAAAATTAATTTTGCTACCTTTGCGTTTATTCTATTGAATTGAAATGATCAGCAAAGAGCAAAAGATAACAAATGCAAGACTGCACAGTTCATATCTGTCGTCGGTAATAAGCATGTCGCTTGTGCTTTTTTTACTTGGCATGGCAGGACTTTTTTACATTAATGCAAATCAGGTGACAAAATATTTTCGCGACAGCATTTATATTGATGTGTATTTGAATGATGGTTTGAAGGAAAGCGACATTTCACAATTTCGCAAACAGGTTGATATTATGCCTTATACACGTGAAACAAAATATATTTCCAAAGAAGATGCCGCAAAAAATTTTGAAAAGGAAATGGGAAAAGATTTTTTGACAATTCTCGATGGAAATCCTTTACCCGAATCTGTAGAAATATGGATTTCGTCAGCCTATTCGTCTATCGACAGCATTAGCGTCATTCAGCAGCAGCTTGAATCGATGTATCAGGTAGAATCGGTGAAATACGAAAAGTCAATTTTAAGTCTGGTAAATTCAAATATCAACAAAATAAATCTGATAATGGCGGTATTCATTCTGCTGTTGTTATTTGTGTCGATAGTTCTTATCAATCATACAATCCGTTTGTCGGTATATGCAAAGCGTTTTGCAATTCACACGATGAAACTTGTAGGCGCTACACGGTATTTCATAAGCAAACCGTTTTTGTTTCAAAGTGTTTTACGCGGCATAATTTCGGGGCTTATTGCAATTATCATACTACATGTATCCATTTACGCCCTGCAATCGGAATTTAGCGACATTATCGAATTTGCCGATATGGAAACAATGCTTGTTCTTTTGTTTGGCATACTGCTTCTCGGCATAGGTATCAATTATGTTTCAACATATTTTGCCGTTAGAAAATACATACGGATTGATTTTGACAAATTGTATTATTAAAACTTTTATAAATAAATATAAATATGGCAGCATTTAAAAAATCTACTAATGTAATAAAAAACAATACTGTTAAAAAAGCCACTCCCGTAAAGGAAATTGAAAATAAAAACTTTGCAATGCACAGGCAAAGCTATAAATTTATGGCAATAGGCTGCGCTGTTATAGTTTTGGGATTTTTATTAATGATTGGCGGAGGAAATACCGACCCGACGCAGTTTGATGAATCGAAAATGTTCAGTTTTCAACGCATAACGCTTGCTCCCTTAATAGTTGTTGCAGGATTTATTTTTGTAGGATATGCAATTATGCGCAAGCCCAAAACGAACAAATGAATTGGCTTGAAGCGCTTGTACTTGGTATTGTGCAGGGCATTACTGAATTTCTGCCTGTAAGCAGCAGCGGACATTTACAGATAGGAGCTGCGCTGTTTAATACGAATACGGACGGAAACATGTCGTTTGCAATTGCTGTACATGCCGCTACCGTATTGAGTACTGTTGTTGTTTTTTGGCATGTTATAGTCAAACTTTTTGCCGGACTGTTCAAATTCAAATGGAATGACGAAACCGCATACATTGTGAAAATTGCCGTATCGATGATTCCTGTTGCGATAGTCGGCATATTCTTTAAAGATGCAATTAAAACTGTCTTCGGCAGCGGACTTGTGATTGTCGGAATTTGCCTGTTTGTTACTGCAATACTGTTAATTTTTTCATATTATTTCAAACCGCGCACAAAGAATAGCATATCCTTTCGCGATTCGTTTATAATAGGAATAGCACAGGCAATAGCAGTACTTCCGGGACTTTCGCGTTCTGGCAGCACAATAGCCACAGGCTTGTTGCTTGGAAATAAAAAAGAAGATGTTGCGCAATTTTCATTTCTCATGGTTTTGGTTCCCGTAATGGGCGAGGCATTGCTTGATTTGATCGGCGGAAATTTTACCGGCAATGTTTCAATATCAGGCACGGCGCTGATTGCAGGATTTTTGAGCGCATTTGTTTCGGGACTGTTTGCCTGCAAGGTTATGCTGAATATAGTAAGACGCGGAAAACTTGTCTGGTTTGCCGTTTACTGTGCAATAGCCGCAATCGCCGCACTGGCATTGCGGTAATAATGTTATTTCGATGCGCATTGCATGTACATCAAAGCGGATAACCGGTTTTACGGATTTTATCATTCTACTTTTTCAACAATTCTTATCTGTGAACCTGAGTTAGGGATAAAAATAGTCCATTAGGACTTATATATCAATAGAAAACATTTTTTTAACATTTCCAAAATGTCCGTCAGGAGATTCAGTGATGAAACCTCGACGATGTTTTCGTTGTGATTTGCTACATTTGTCTATTGATATTTTTTGTTCCTTAAAAAGGATACAAATCGTTTATTTCCTTTTAAGGAGCAACTATATAATATTTAATTTACAAATATGAATTTTAAGCGTGAAATAATAAAAACACCGCCATTCGGCATGGCGTTTAGATACAGTAAAGCCTGACAGGGTTTGTCAATGATACCGCCTGTATATTCTTTTTACCTGTTCGATTCGTTATAAAACCGAAATTACTGTTGCCAGATCTCGACATTGCTATTGCAAACGTGAGCATTGCCGTATTTTACTGCAACATTCCTGTCGTCGATAAAAATATTCCTGTCAATGACATGAATTGTGTGCTTCCGAAAGCTCGAATTTCCTGTCAATAACAGCAAACTTTCCATTGCAGATGGGAATATTGCTGTCGCCAACCGAAACATTCCGTTTCCTGACGGCAAAATCCGTCAGTTTTAAATGCAATGTCGAGGTTGCGGATGGGAACATTGCTGTTATTGACAGGAAAATTCCACAGACTAATGTCAATGTATTTGTCCCAAACAGCAATATCGAGGTTGCCCTCTGCATGTTGTTAATTCAGCATAGCAAGAACGCTGCGCCGAACAGGGTTTTCGTTGTGATTTGCTACATTTTTCTATTGATATTTATGCCCTGTCGGGCAAAATTGCCGAATAACAGTGTTTTAAAATTATGCTTATCCAAAACTCAGGTTTTTATTCACATCAAAACGTTCTGCAATATCATTCATAATAGTTAATTATTCTTTCTTCGATGAATATAGGTATTTTTGCTTCGCTTGTGTACGTTATTTCTTCAATCCAATTACCTTTTTTGTCATATTTGTATTCGGTAATGGATTTATGCTCTAAACTTCCATCGAATTTATATCTATTTTCTTCTATTTCGTTGCCTCTGTCATTATATTTACGAATAATTTTATGATTTAAACGTCCATCAGACTGAAAAACACTACATTCAACTACATTTCCGTGATCATCATATTCTGAAGTTGTTTTATATAATTCTCCATTAGACCAATATTCAATGCTTTCTATTTCATTTCCTTTGTCGTCATATTTATATTTGAAAATTTTATCTTCAGATTTATATCTATTTTTTTCAATTTTATTCCCTTTGTCATCATGCTTATAAATCCACTTATAATCAAAACTTCCATCAGGATTATAAAGACTTTCTTCTATTAGATTTCTTTTACCATCATATTTGTAAATTTCTTTATACGATAAATTTCCATCAGGCTTATAACAACTTATTTCTATTTGATTTCCTTTATCATCATATTTGTAAATTGTTTTATGTCTTAAATTTCTGTCAGAGTAATTATCTTCATAATAACACATTTCTTCGATCCTATTTCCTTTATCATCATATTTATAACGTGAGAAAAAACCTCCCGTACTCCCATACATTGCGTCTTCGATAACGTTTCCATTATTGTCAAATTTTTTAAACAAATGTCCATCAATACTAAATATTTTTTCTCCTTTGGTAATTTCTCCAAACTTATCAATAGCATCATACCAATGATATTCGATACTTTTGACTTTCCCTTTCAATTTATCATTTTCCCAACCGTTTTTGCTGTCTTGAGCAGCTACTTGTGCTACTGTTAGGATAATCAAAACAAACGATAATACGATTTTTTTTATTTGGCTTTTCAGGCTCGCCCGTTTTTCAAATGGTTTCTGCTCCATTGCACCGATAGAATCAGCGCCTGCTTCTGTTTTTGTAATTTTTTGATACATAAAATTTAATTTAGACTGTTATTAAAAATTTATCTGTTTCGTTTTGTGAGTTATGCAAATAAAAAAGCGGACTTACTAATCCGCTCACTTGGTTTACCACAACCTTGCCTCAAAGAAGTAAGTCCGCATTACTGCGAACATTACAATATTCTTGAGGCTTATAAGTGGTAATTTAGTGAGCCAGAATATAGCAAACGCTATCTTATATGTCTTTTTTTGTGCTGTTTAACACACGTTTTTCTTTTTATGTCATACTCGAAATTTATGTTTATAATTCAGGTGTAAAATTACAAAAATATTTTGAATTAACAATTAACTCAAGTAAATTTTTATTCACAATTTGCTGATGATTACTTACATATGCGTATTTCTAACGTTTTTGTTTAAAAGAGTTTATATTTAATAAAACATTATATGCGTCATCTGCAATATATTATTCTGCCGTCATTGCGATGGCGCAGCTCGAAGCAACCGTAGCGAAGCGGAGCTCAACGGAGTTAATCCGGAAAATTACAGATAAAAAAATGCAGGATTTTCATCAAAACAGACATAAAAACCTGCAAATATTACAAAATCTTATATTCTCTTCTTTTGTATTGATACAAAAGAAAAAAACATCTTTATTATCTTTTCCCTCTGAAAAATATACTTTTTAAGGAGCGACTAATTAACACAATAAATATACTTCTCATATTATTTTTGTACCTTTGCGCAAAATTAATGAAATGGCATATAAAAAGTCAACTGAAAGCAGTAAAAGAAATGTTTCGAGGCAAACATTCAAAACAAAAAATAAATCATCCAAATTACATTCGGAAAAAAAGTACGCAGGCAAGTCAAATGATGGCAAAAGTTTCAAGCGAAGAAACGACGACGATTCGACATCGCGCAAGCGCAGATTCAATGCGACTGATGAACGTCCGAAAAGAACCTACAGACGCAGTGAAAATACGGAATTCAAGCGAAGAAACGACGACGATTCGACATCGCGCAAGCGCAGATTCAATGCGACGGAAGAACGTCCGAAAAGAACTTACAGGCGCAGTGAAAATACGGAATTCAAGCGAAGAAACGACGACGATACGACATCGCGCAAGCGCAGATTCAACACAACTGATGAACGTCCGAAAAGAACTTACAGGCGCAGTGAAAATACGGAATTCAAGCGAAGAAACGATGACGATTCGACATCACGCAAGCGCAGATTCAATACAACTGATGAACGTACGAAAAGAACTTACAGGCACAGTGAAAATACGGAATTCAAGCGAAGAAACGATGACGATTCGACATCGCGCAAGCGCAGATTCAATGCGACGGAAGAACGTTCGAAAAGAACTTACAGGCGTAGTGAAGAAAATAATACTAACAGACGGTTTTCCGACAGCACGGAACAGCGCCCCAAGAATTATATTCGCACGTCCGAGCCTGTTGACAGCCGTTTACGGCGTCAGCTAAAAGAGAAAAAAGCAGGCAGTGTGCGCGCGGAAGACACTGTTGCAGACAGCAATGTACGTTTGAATAAGTTTATCGCAAATTCAGGAGTCTGTTCACGTCGCGAAGCCGATACATTTATAAAAGCCGGTGTTGTTTTGGTGAACGGAATTGTCGTAACCGAATTGGGCGTTAAGGTTTCGCCGACAGATGAAATACTGTTTAACGGCGAACGTTTGCATGGCGAGAAAAAGGTTTATATGGTTATGAATAAGCCTAAAAATTTTGTTACAACAGTAGAAGATCCTCATGCCGACAAAACCGTAATGACTATTGTGCGTAATTATTGCAGCGAGCGCATTTATCCTGTCGGCAGGCTTGACAAAAACACAACAGGCGTCCTGCTTTTTACAAATGATGGAGAGTTAACAAAAGTTCTGACTCATCCGAGCTACGGAAAGAAAAAAATATATGCCGTAGGACTGGATAAAAATCTCACAAAAAATGACATGACACGCCTTGCCAACGGCGTTCAGCTTGATGATGGAATGGCATTTTTTGACGAAATTGCATATACCGACAACGACGATAAAAGAAAAATAGGCGTTGAAATTCATTCTGGCAGAAACAGAATAGTACGCAGAATGTTTGAACATTTGGGCTATAGGATTACCAAACTCGACCGTGTGTATTTTGCAGGATTAACCAAATCGAAACTCAGACGTGGCGACTGTCGTTTCCTTAGCGAGCAGGAAATAATAGCATTGAAAATGGGCGCCTATGAATAGCGATTTACAGCAGGCAGCCAGTGTTCACCGGTCGGGATTTGTTAATATAATAGGCAATCCTAATGTAGGCAAGTCAACGCTGATGAATATGCTTGTAGGTGAAAACCTGTCGATAATTACTGCAAAATCGCAAACAACCCGGCACCGCATTTTAGGCATTGTCAGCGGCGATGATTTTCAAATAGTATATTCGGATACGCCCGGAATTATAAAGCCAAAGTATAGATTGCAATCGTCGATGATGAAATTTGTACATGCGGCAATAGGCGATGCTGATGTTATTGTTTACGTTACCGATGTTATCGAAAAAATTGATAAAAATGCAGAATATATCGACAGGCTCAACAATATTAAAACTCCGATAATTCTGGTTATAAATAAAATTGATTTGACAAATCAGCAAATTCTGAATAATTTGGTGGAACAGTGGCGGAAGCTTTTACCTCAAGCGTTTATATATCCGGCATCAGCGCTTGAAAAGTTTAATCTCGAAAATATATTTTCAAAGATACTGGAATTAATTCCCGAAGGTCAGGCGTATTATTCGAAAGATGAACTGACAGATAAAAACCTGCGTTTTTTTGCATCGGAAATTATTCGGGAAAAAATATTATTGTGCTACAGGAAAGAAATTCCGTATTGCGTTGAAGTTGGAATAGAAAATTTTACAGAAGAAAAAAACATGTACACTATAGAAGCTGTAATATATGTTGCACGCGAATCGCAAAAGGGAATAATTATAGGACACGGCGGAAAATCATTGAAACGCGCAGGCACCGATGCACGCAGGGATATGGAAAAATTTTTTGACAGGAAAGTATTCCTGAAATTATTTGTAAAAGTTGACCCCGACTGGCGCGACAGTGAACAGCAACTAAGAAAATTCGGATATATTCAGGATTGATTATACAATATTGTTAATTAAATGCATTGTGTATAAAATAAAAGCCAATCCCTTACCTTTGTGATATTCAGACACAAAAAGGATTGACCATGATTATAAAAATCGTTGCAATATATGTATTGTTTGCATCATTACCATAAAAAAACGACTGCATCTTTTCTGTGATACAATCGCTTTTACGTAAATGTTATAATTAAATTTGCCGATTTACCGTTCGACAGTTTTGCCGGGATATGCTTTCAGCGCCTGCTCAAGACATATTATGGCATTTTTCAAATCTTCGATTTTCAAAACGTATGCAATACGAACTTCATTTTTCCCCATTCCGGCGCTTGCATAAAAACCCGTAGCCGGCGCAACCATTACGGTTTGCTTTTCGTATTCAAACTCTTCAAGCAGCCAGCGGGCAAATTTGTCGGAATCATCAACAGGCAATTTTACAACGGTATAAAATGCGCCCTTAGGCTTGGGACAATACACGCCTTCGATTCTGTTAAGCGCTTCGACCATATAATTTCGCCTTGCAATATATTCGTTGTAAACATCGGTAAAATAGCCTGCCGGCGTTTCGAGCGCGGCTTCAGCTGCTACCTGTCCGTAAGATGGCGGACACAATCGAGCCTGAGCAAAACGCAATGCGGCATCAATGACATCCCTGTTTTTGGAAATCAGCGCGCCTATTCGCACTCCGCACATGCTGTAACGCTTTGAAACCGAATCCACCAGCACTACATTCCGCTCAATATCCTTAAGCGTCATACACGAAATGTGCGAATTTCCATCATAGCAAAATTCACGGTACACTTCGTCGGCAAAAAGATACAGGTCGTATTTCAACACTATCTGCCTTAACGATTCAAGCTCTACAGCCGAATAAAGATAACCCGTAGGATTGTTCGGATTGCAAATCATTATCGCTTTCGTTCGCGGAGTTATGATTTTTTCAAATTCGCTTATAGCGGAAAGAGCAAAATCGTTGGCAATGGATGTTTTTATAGGCACAACTTTTATTCCTGTCTGAAGCGCAAAAGCATTGTAATTGGTATAAAACGGTTCGGGAATAATAATTTCGTCGCCTTCGTTCAGGCACGACATCATTGCTATTGTTATTGCTTCCGAGCCGCCTGTTGTGATAATCATATCGTTCTCGTCAACATCAATTCCTGTGTTTCGGTAATATTTTGCAAGTCCTTTACGATATGATTCGTTTCCTGCCGAATGGCTGTATTCTATAACGTTTGCATCATATTTTTTTACGGCTTCCAAAGCCGATGGTGGCGTAATAATGTCGGGCTGTCCGATATTTAAATGATAAACTTTTATTCCGCGTTTTTTTGCAGCTTCGGCATACGGAACTAATTTACGAATTGGCGAGGCAGGCATTAATTTGCCTTTCTCTGAAATTTTTGGCATAATTTTGTTTGTGTTTTAATAAAATAAATTCAATTTGCACGCAAAAGTACTAAAAAAATACAATTCCTATAGACTGTTTTTAATTTAATGATTTAAAGATTTAACGATTGCCGCCTGAATGCCGGTAAAAACTTACCTGCAATTCGCGCGAGCGCTGTCGATGACTTGAAACGCCGCAGGCAACCCGCGCGACATGCACGCTCTACCGCTTTCTACCAACATTTTGTCCCTGACGGGACATTTCAATTGACAATTGATAATTAATCGTTCCTTAAAAAGAGAACAAATCATTTATTAACAAATAATTATAAATGAAAATCAGATAAAAAGATGCAGGGTATTTAATCAATACAGACATAAAACCCTGCAAATAAAATCTTATTTTCTCTTCTTTTGCCCTGATACAAAAGAAGCAAAAAATCAAGGCTTATACTTCTCGGCGACCCGCTAACGGCTCGACGGCTAACGGAATTAATGTCTCGCTGCGCTTGACGGAATTCCGTTTTAACACCCTCTGCGCCGAGCGGCTTCCCCGCCTGCGAAGTCTATGCCGTTTTTATTTGCTAATCAACTTTTATTTTCGCTTGCAGATATATTTTTCAACTGCTCAACATGCAGAAAAATTAATAGCACGTTGAGCAGGCGGCGTTCCTACAGGTCACAGTCGTAAATCGGAGCTACCGTATAGCGTCGGCTGCTCTTGACTTTTTGTCCACGCTGTTTTTATTTTTATTGGTATTCGCGAGCTTCGCTTACGCTTCGGTTGGTTAATTTGCGTCAAGGCAAAAGTAACAAGAAAAATATCTCTATTATCTTTTATCTCTGAAAAATTACTTTTTAAGTGGCAACTAAGTAAAGAGGCTGCCTTATTTTTAAGACAGCCTCTACCTTAATATTTATAAGCGTTTGCTAATTTATTACAGTCATTTCGTCCACAAGATGTTTTGCACCTGCATATTTGTCGATAATAAACAGCACGTATCTGATGTCAACATTTATGCAGCGCTGCAGTTCGGGTTCAAAGCAAATATCGCCGCTCATTGCTTCCCAGTTTCCGTCGAATGCCAAGCCTATAAGTTCGCCGCGAGCATTCATTACCGGACTGCCCGAATTGCCGCCCGTAATGTCGTTTGTCGAAAGGAAGGCAACAGGCAGGTTTCCGTTTTTCATTGCATATCTGCCGTAATCTTTTGCCCCGTACAAATCTTTCAGGCGCTGAGGAACTTCAAACTCAAAAAGGTTATTGGGGTCTTCCTTTTGCATCACGCCGTCGATGGTAGTAACATAATCATAATGAACGGCATCAGCGGGATAATAGTCCTGCACCGTTCCATAGGTCAGTCGCATTGAAGAATTTGCATCTGGATACATTGCCTTTTTGCCTGCATTCATTTCCATCAGTCCGCTTTCGTACAGGCGGCGACCTTTGCCGTATTGGTCTGAAAAAGGCTGTGTGACAGGACGCAGTTCGCGCGACTTTTGCATAAGCGAAGAATATGTTCTGTTTGCCAAATCCGCTTCCAGTGCTTCTTCATTCGGATTTTCAATATATGCTTCCAGCTTTTCTCTGTCGCAAAACATTGATGTTGCAAACATATTGTCAACAAACTTGTTTACATCGCCGCCGTAAATGCTGTCGATTTCCTTAAAACATTCGGGATAATATTCGGCGCCGGTATTTTCGATAAAATCCCTGAAAAGCGCCTTTGTTATTTTTAAATCGGTCGGCTTGTTGTAGTCCTTGAAAAGCGATTCAAATTCTTCTTTAAGCTCGGCAAGTATTTCCGCTTTCTTTTCTTCATCTTCCTGCTGTTTCAGCCGGTTAAAATAAATATTTCCGATGAATGCGTGCCGAACAACTTCGCTGCCCAAAACCGCTTCGTTATAATACAGTGAAATCTTTTGATATTCTGCTCTGCCTGTAACTGCTTTTTCTATTAAATTCAACGCTTCTCCGTATTTTTCCTTTCTGCTTTCGCCGGCATTTACCCATGCCGTGAAATCGCGTTCTTCCTGCTGCTTTTTATCATAAATTTTCAGCCGCTGAAGCGCTTTGTTCATGCCTATCGAATTTTTCCAGTAATTGCTTATGCCTGCATGTTTTGATGCGTACTGAATATTAATTTTTCTGTCGGCTTCCATGTCCTGCTTCATCAAATTCAAACGAATGCTGCGAATATGAATACGGTTTGCATTGCTTATATTCATACGCTCGTCAACTTCCCACGAAGTCATGTATCGCTGCGTGCTTCCGGGATATCCCATAATCATTGTAAAGTCGTTTTTTTGAACGCCTTTAATTGAAACTTTCAGGTGCTGCTTCGGCTTGTAAGGAACATTGTCGGGCGAATATTCCGCAGGATTTCCATCCCTGTCGGCGTAAACGCGAAACATTGAAAAGTCGCCTGTATGGCGGGGCCACATCCAGTTGTCGGTATCGCCTCCGAATTTGCCTATAGCCGATGGCGGCGCTCCAACCATGCGGACATCTCTGTATATTCTGTAAACTATCAAATAATATACATTGCCTGCATAAAAACTTGAAACCGTAGCGCGTATGCTGTTCAAGCCATCATACTTTGCCGTCATTTCGGCTGTTTTTTTGCGAATTGCAGCCTGACGTTCCGTTTCATTGTCAATGCCTGCCGCAGCAGCGTTTATCGAGTCGGTAACATCATCAAAACTTTCGAGAAAATAAACAGCAAGTCCCGGCGTAGGCAGCTCGTCGCTACGCGACATTGCCCAAAAGCCATCCCTGAGGTAATCGTGTTCGACAGAGCTGTGCTGCTGTATCGAAGAATATCCGCAATGATGATTTGTAAGAATCAAACCTTCGGCAGACACAAGTTCGCCCGTGCAGCCGCCTCCAAATATTACTATTGCATCTTTCAAGCTCGAATTGTTGATGCTGTAGATTTGTTCGGCAGTAAGCCGTACTCCGAGTTTTTGCATTTCGGAAAAACCGATTTTGTTCAACAGCGGCAAAAGCCACATGCCTTCATCCGCCCTCACGGCTGAACCGAACAGCAAAATCATTGCTAAAGTCAGTGTAGTAATTTTTCTCATTATCTTTTATATTATTAATTTTTTTTGTGCAAATATACATGTTTTTACAGACGTACAGCATAAATCATTTACCTTTATTCAGCAGTTCCTTAAAATAAATTTATGATAATCTTATTCGTAAGGAACGATTGAATACTTGTTCTAACAATTTGCAAGTCAAAGGATAATAGTTGCGTATTACTGAAATACAATTTTCATTTTTTATCTTTCAATCCGTAATACTCTTCATAATATTCCTGATATGCGCCGGAAGTAACACTGTCAAGCCACTGCTGATTTTCGAGATACCATTTTACCGTTTTTTCTATTCCTTCCTCAAACTGCAGAGACGGCTGCCATCCGAGTTCGTTTTTCAGTTTCGACGAATCTATAGCATAGCGCAAATCGTGTCCGGCTCTGTCGGTTACGTAAGTTATAAGTTTTTCGGATTCGCCTTCGGCGCGACTCAGAAGCTTATCAACGGTTTTAATAATTACCTTTATCAAGTCAATATTTTTCCACTCGTTAAATCCGCCAATGTTATACGTTTCGCCGATTTTTCCCCTGTGAAATATAATGTCGATTGCGCGTGCATGGTCAACCACGTAAAGCCAGTCGCGCACATTTTCCCCTTTTCCGTAAACAGGCAGCGGCTTATTGCTGCGAATATTATTTATAAAAAGAGGTATCAGCTTTTCGGGAAACTGATAAGGTCCATAATTGTTTGAACAGTTTGTTATTATCACAGGCAAGCCGTATGTGTCGTGAAAAGCCCGCACGAAATGATCGCTGCCTGCCTTGCTTGCCGAATACGGCGAATGAGGACTGTATTTTGTTTCTTCGGTAAATAATGTTTCATCAAACTGCAACGCTCCGTAAACTTCGTCGGTAGAAATATGATAAAACAGTTTTTCGCTGTAATTTCCTTTCCAGCATTCCTTTGCCGCCTGAAGCAAGGATAATGTTCCCATAACATTCGTTCGCGCAAAGGTGAAAGGATCTTTTATGCTTCGGTCAACATGGCTTTCGGCAGCCAAATGCAAAACTCCATCAATGCCGTATGTCCTGAAAATATTTAAAACTGTTTCAAAATCACAAATATCGGCTTTTACAAAAGTATAATTCGGTGCGCCTTCCACGTCTTTTAAATTTTCAAGATTGCCGGCATAAGTAAGCTTGTCAAGGTTTACAGTTCTGTATTCAGGATATTTGTTTACAAACAACCGCACAACATGCGAACCTATAAATCCTGCGCCTCCGGTGATTAATATATTTTTCATTGTATCTGTATAAATTTTTATATATAATTCAAAATCGCACAATATTACTAATAATTGATGAGATGTACAAAATAATTTTAATAAAAAACAAAGCCTCCACTATAATAATTGTCAATATGAAAAAATATATAACTTTGCAGCTTTAAACAAGGCAAATCTTACAGTAAAGCAAATATGTAAAATGAATTTAGACGAAAAATATTTTTATATACCAGATTCAACAGATAATATTTCATTCTTAACAGAACAGCTGTTTCGTCAGCAAACGCAGTCGTGGCAAACGGCAGCCGACAATTACAAAGGACTGGAGAAAGTAAAAGCCCGCGAACTTGATATCAACGGCATACATTTCATCGTTCAGTGCAACCCCGAAAGAATTCGTTCGTCGTCGGCAAAAGTTGATGCGAAGTCGATAAGTGAACGCAAGTGTTTCCTCTGTCCGCAAAATCTTCCTGCGGAGCAGCAGTGTATTCCGATAAGCGATGACTTTATTATCCTCGTAAATCCTTTTCCAGTTTTTCCGAAGCATTTGACAATATCCAAACTGCAACATACAGACCAGCTGATTGCAAAAAACGCGGGAACCATGCTCGACATATCTGCAATTTTGACCGATTATGTAATTTTCTATAACGGTCCGCAATGCGGAGCTTCGGCTCCCGATCATTTGCATTTTCAGGCGGGCAGCAAAGGATTTCTGCCTGTAGAAAAGGAATTTGCAGAAATGAAAAGCCGCTTGCCCGTACACAGGTACAAAAGTGTTGAAATAAGTTTTGCAGCCGATTATCTGCGCCGAATGATAACTCTTCAGTCAGCCGGCAGAGACTGTTTACTCGAAACATTTTCAGAAATATACAATATACTTGACGTGTTGCAACCGCACGAATCCGAACCAATGCTGAATATTATCTGTTATGCCGGTAAAGATGAGTGGATTATGCATGTTTTCCCGCGCATTAAACATCGTCCCGCGCAATTTTTTGCCGACGGCGACGGGCAGCTTCTGATAAGTCCTGCATCTGTTGATTTGGGCGGAGTTATTATTGCGCCTCGAAATGAAGATTTTGAAAAAATAACCGGAGAAAGCATAATCGACATTTTCGACCAAATAACAACAGGCAAAGTTGAATTTGAAAAAATAATGCATGAAATAACTAAACTCAAATGATATATTAAATATTATATAGAACAGATTATTATATGCTTAAAATTCATCAATTTATTGAAACGTCATTGCGAACCGCTTGCGGTGAAGCAATCCAACTGCCATGTGCTTTTATGGATTGCTTCGTCGTTACACTCCTCGCAATGACGGGAAAATAATATATTTTAAATAAGGCATATAATATTTTATTAAAATAAACTCTAATATCTAAAAAAATGAAACGTACAAGATTTTTTATCCTGTTTATTTGCCTGCTTGCAGTAAATAATATATTCGCACAAAGCGATATTCAAAAAAAATTATCGGAAATTCCCGAAATAACAAAAATGGAAAAACTGGAATCTTCCGAATTTGACGAAAAATATTTGACATATTTCACACAAAAGATTGATCCGAAAAATGATTCCGTCGGAACCTTTGAGCAGCGCGTTGTTGTTTTTCATGCCGGATTCGACCGCCCAACGGTACTTGTAACCGAAGGTTACGGCGGAAGTTATGCCTTGCGCCCGAAATACAGGGAAGAAATTTCACGGCTTTTCAATACCAACATAGTTTTAGTAGAGCATCGCTATTTTCTGGAATCAACTCCGAAAGATCCCGACTGGAAGTATCTGACAGCTGAAAATTCCGCCGAAGATTTACATGCGGTTTTTACCGCATTCAAAAAAATATATCCGAAAAAATGGATTGGTACTGGAATAAGCAAAGGAGGGCAAACAGCTGTCATCTACCGAACGTTTTTCCCCGATGATGTTGATATTTCCGTACCTTATGTTGCTCCGCTGTGCTATGGCGTTGAAGATGGAAGGCACGAACCTTTTTTGCGCAGCGTATCAACTGCCGAAAACCGCAAAAAAATTGAAGATTTTCAAATGGAAGTATTAAAGCGCCGCAAAAACCTGATGCCTGCATTTGAAAAATACTGCGCCGAAAAACAATACGGTTTCAACCTTGCGCTCGATGAAATTTACGATTACTGCGTACTCGAATATTCATTCGCATTCTGGCAATGGGGAACTGACATTGACACTGTTCCGGCTTCAGACGCTTCCGACGACGATGTATTTAAACATTTTATCGGAATAAGCAGTCCATCGTATTTCAGAGAAAACGGGAACGTGTCGTTTTTCGTACAGGCTGCCCGCGAATTGGGATATTACGGATATGATACGGAACCTTTCAGGCAGTATTTATCAATAAAAAGCAGCAGTGGATATTTGAAAAAACTGTTTTTACCGCAAACTGCCGGTGAAATAGAGTTTGACGGGCGGTTAAGTGAAAAAACGGTAAACTTTCTTGAAACAAACGATCCTGAAATGATGTTCATATACGGCGAAACCGACCCGTGGAGCGCAGCAGGAGTAACATGGCTCAAAGACAGGCAAAACGTTAAAGTGTTTATACAGCCAGGCGGAAGCCACCGCACGCGAATATCAACCCTGCCCGAAGCTATGAAAAGCGAAGCAATGGAAACACTTGCAAAATGGCTTGAAGAATAGACAGCTTCAGAACATGATCAGCAGTCTGAGTTAAGATTATGCAAAGCAGTAATCAAATTAAAACGATTTGACTTTTTTGTTGACAATGCATTTCGCAGCGTGTACACCCTGTTATTGAAGACAATTTGTTACTGCAGCTGACATTTTGTCACTTTTAGTGAGACGCTTGTCACTAAAAGTGAGGAATTTCTCGCTCGGAGCGAGAAATTTGTCAGTAAAAGCGAAAACGTCTTCACTCGGAGCGAAAAATTTGTCGCTAAAAGCGAGGATGGCTTCACTTAAGCGAGGATGTTCTCGCTCCGAGCGAGAAATTTGTCGGTAAAAGCGAGAATGCTTTCACTCTGAGCGAGGAATTTTATGCAAAGAGAAAAAAAATCCCCGCTCGCGTCTTTGATATTGACATTCGGAGCTGGGATTCAGTCTGTTACAGTCGCCGCTGCGACGTTGCAAGCCGTTTATTCCACGTTTTTACGCTTCGCTCGCGGGAAACGGGCTTTGAGGTCGTTGTACGCTTCCTTGGCACCTGGTATGTCCTGAATGGCGGCGGCTTTTACGGCGTTGTAGAACACGAGCGCCGCCTGATAGGCTTCGCTGCCTGCCGTCATTGACGTGTCGTCGATACCGTCAGAGAGCTGTTTGGCTGATATATGCAGCGTGCGCAGTCCGGTAGCATCGGTCATATCAACGTCAAAGGCAGCAATATCAAGATACGACGGGCGCAGCTGCGGATAGTGGTGCGCATAGTCATTCGCCTTCTCTACGAAGCTCAGCGTCTTGTCGCCCATTTTGGGCAAATCGTGCCGTTCGTCGGGTGTAAGCGGCAGAATATAGGGGGCAAGCAACGCGTTTACCTCGTTGATTTTTGCCTGCGCCTGCGCCAGCACTTCCGGCGGAATAGGCGTTACATGTTTATCTTCCATGATTTTACTGTATTTAAAGTTGTGAATTAAAATTATCATTGCAAAGATACTCTTTTTTATTATACGTTCGGAAAAAATCGCATTAAAGTGAAGATTTTTTTTACATTTGCACCCAAAACTGTTTGAATATGGATGAAAATATAAATGCACGCAGAACCTGCACAGGTAAGGTTAATATTGAACCGCCGCCAAAACGTCGTAAACACCCAAAACGTTATGTGCAATTGGGGCTAAAACTGGTTGAAAATTATGTGAAAAATATACTTGACATTATAAAAATAATAGAATATAATGATTTATGAAATTTTAGGAGGCATGAAATAAATGGATCATATTCAAAAGATAAAATTATTATATAATTTAACCAAAAATAAAAATCACGGCATTTCTGAAAATGAAATAGTATTGATGGAAAATAATCTCAAAATAAAATTACCTAAAATATTACGTGAATATTATTTAGAACTCGGAAACAATGAAAATATAAACAATTCATTTAACAGATTGTTTGAACCAAAAGAAATATCTTTCACAGAAGATAAAAAATATTTGGTGTTTTATGAAGAAAATCAAGGCGTTGTATATTGGGCAATCAATAAAAATGACATGGAAAGTGATAATCCAAAAGTATATGGAAATTATGATCCGGATGATTTAACGCAAGACTGGTTTATAGACTCAGAAACAACAGACAATTTTTTATTATCAATGGC
>JAISDB010000227.1 GCA_031265155.1 Prevotellaceae bacterium
TATTCGAACATGAGCGCAGCCGAAAGAATCGTAGCCAGAGGATTGGCGATATCTTTGCCCGCAGCTTGAGGATACGAACCGTGAATAGGCTCAAAAACAGATGTATGAATGCCGATTGACGCCGACGGCAACATTCCCAGCGAACCGGTTATCACGGATGCTTCGTCGGTGAGTATGTCTCCGAACATGTTTTCGGTAACTATCACGTCGAAACGCTTGGGACACTGAATAATCTGCATCGCGGCATTGTCCACGAACATGTACTCGGTTTTCACATCCGGATATTCCTTCTCAAGCTCCTGGGATACCTGTCTCCATAAGCGCGAGGTGGAAAGTACATTGGCTTTATCTACTATCGTTAACTGCTTTTTCCGTTCCTGTGCATATTTATATGCCAAGCGTACAATGCGCTCTATCTCTTCCTTTGCATATACGCAAGTGTCGTAAGCGGTATTTCCGTCTTCGGATCTGCCCTGCGGACGCCCGAAATATATTCCTCCCGTCAGTTCCCTGATACAGACGAAATCAGCGTCTTCGACCAGATCGCGACGCAGGGGCGAACGGTGAAGCAGTTGCGGAAAGGTGGCAACGGGACGTATATTGGCATACAGTCCAAGTTTTTTTCTCATGGCGAGAAGTCCCTGTTCGGGTCTTACTTTTGCCTGAGGATCATTGTCGTAGCGCGGCGAACCTATTGCTCCGAAAAGCACTGCATCGGAATTCATGCACAATTCGTGAGTGGCGTCCGGATATGGATTACCACAAGCGTCTATAGCGGTAGCGCCAACTAAAGCATGCTCATAATTTAAATCGTGATTATACACAGAACATATTGTTTTGACAACACTTAACGCCTGTGAAACTATTTCTGTACCTATTCCGTCGCCCGAAAGAACTGCAATATTAATTTTCATGTAACTTATACCAGTTATATTAAATTTTAAGGTCTCAAAATTAGATAAAATTTTTTATATGAAAAGAAAAAAATTATTATTATTTTATTTTATGCCTGTAAACAGCTGATAATTAACAGCTATAAAATAATATGAGAAATGCAATAAATGTGCAAATACAATGCGGGAAATGAAAAAATAAGCACGCTTTTCAAAAATATTCACACAAAAAAAACCGTATTTGACATATGCAATTTTCATTCCCCTCCATTATGCTTTTTTGCATTATGCTTTTTTGCATAATAGAAAAAAGTATTACTTTTGCCGAAAAAATGAAATGAATCCGTTCCATTATGGCAGTATAGTACGCGGCAAGAGTTTTTTTGACAGGAAAGAAGAATGCGAACGCATTGTGAAGACCCTGTCGGGCGGTAACAATATCGTCCTTTATGCACCGCGTAGATTTGGGAAAACATCCTTGATTTTTAGCGCAATAGAACAATTGGAAGCACAGGGATTTTGTTGTATCTATTTTGACTTTATGCCTGTATTTTCACCCGAATCGTTTGTGCGGCTTTACGCTAAAGCCTTGTCCGGTAAACAAAGCAATCTGCAGAAATTTGTACAGATTTTTATATCTACCGTTAAAAATATCCGTCCCGTATTAAGTTTTGATTCGGAAGGAAGCCCGGAGTTCTCTATTGATTTCGCCAATTCTTCGGTTAACGAATTAGTCGTCTCTCAACTGCTTGACATGCCGGAAAAATTAGTCGGGACGAATCGCAGAGCGCTTATATTTTTCGATGAATTTCAGGAAGTTGAAAAATTGAGCAGTATCAATTTTGAAAGTTTATTGCGTAGCAAAATACAGCAACAGCAAAAAACCAACTATCTTTTTTTGGGAAGTAAAACACACATCATGAAAGAACTTTTCAATAACAATAAAAGAGCTTTTTATAATGCAGCTTTGCCCATGAGCATATCATATCTGCCGGAAGACGAAACGATTGAATACTTGCAGAGAGGTTTTGCCGGTTCGTCCATTCGCCTTGATGCCGAAATTGCCCGGCATATTATTTCCATAACTTCCATGATACCTCACTATATTCAGCAATTGGCGGCTGAAATATGGCAATACGCGGTGAATAGCCGCGATCTTGTCACAAAAAAAATTGTAGATGAATGTTCGATGCATTTGCTTGCTCATAAAAGCGATTATTATATGGAGCTGTTTGACCGTCAGTCGCAAAGCCGGAAACAATTGCTTCAGGCGCTCACAAAAAGCGGTAAAAACATATTTTCGATATCATATATTAAAGCGTTCCATTTGCCGAGCGCGGCAACCCTGCAGCGTGCAGCTCAAGGATTGGTAAGAGACGGAATTATTGATAAGATAAATGATGAATATTTTATTTCCGATCCGTTTTTTAAACTGTTTGTCGAGCAAACCTGATTTCTCGCGGGGAATCTTTTTTCATAAATAGCGCAATGTTCGTTGCCATTGGGTATTGGCAATATGCAGAATGAAAAAGTTCTGCAAAGGGGATTAGCCGCAATGCAGAACTGTATAAAATAAAAGTTTTATTTGACCTTATACCTTAATTGAAGTAATTTTATTACCCAAATCCTTAAAGGCAAAGTTAAGTGTGTTTATTTGTTCGGGGGTAAATTTTGCAGGCTTGCCATTAACAATATTTCCCTTCAACCTCTGATATAACCAGCCTCT
>JAISDB010000073.1 GCA_031265155.1 Prevotellaceae bacterium
GCTAAAATGGACAATGCCGTTTTGAATATCCGCTGTGTCGATAATAAAAAAATAACAGACCACCACGCATTGTTGATTACTGAAAACGCGCCCAGCAGTTTATCCGGCGACGAACAAACCGTTTATGAAATGATAGCCGGGCGCATGCTGGAAGCGTTCTCTAAAAAGTGCGTGAAAGATGCGACGACAATCGTCTGCACGTGTGCCGATACCCTGTTTGAAACCAAAGGCTCTGTGATAAAACAGGCGGGCTGGCGGGCGGTTTTCGGCGAAAAGGAAGAAACGGACGAAAACGAAAGCGGTAATCTGCCCGAAGTTTTACAGAGAGAAACGTTGCCGGTTATCAGTTCCGAAATTTTGGAAAAGCAAACAAAACCCAAGCCGTTGCACACGGAAGCCTCGTTGCTGGCTGCAATGGAAAGCGCAGGAAAGGAAGTCGAAAACGAAGAAGAACGCGCAGCAATGAAGGAAAGCGGCATCGGTACGCCCGCTACCCGTGCGTCAATCATCGAAACGCTCTTTGCACGCGACTATATCCGCAGAGAAAAGAAGTCGCTTGTACCAACCGACAAAGGTTTATCGGTCTATGAAACGGTTAAGGACAAACGGATTGCCGACGTCAGTATGACAGGCAGTTGGGAAAATGCACTGGCGCAGATTGAACGCGGCGAAATGCAGCCGGAAACGTTCAGTAAGGCGATTGAAGTCTATACAAGGCAGATTACGGCGGAGTTGCTGGAAACGAAAATCGCCGTTGCAGGTGAAAATACCTGTCTCTGTCCGAAGTGCAAAACCGCACAGATACATTTCTATCCCAAAGTAGCCAAATGTCCGGATGAAAATTGCGGATTAGTCGTTTTTCGCAATATCAGCGAAAAACAGTTGTCCGATGGACAGATTAAGTATTTTTACCGCTGAAATCACATGCTCGTAACGGGTTAATACTGTTTCACGGGGATTTTAGTGATGACTTTACTGGAGGAATACTTGACAGGGCTTTTTATAATTGAGCTTTTGAAAATTCTCCAAAATATTCTCTAAAATCATCTTTAATTATGTCAGGAGTAACACTATATATTTCACTGTTTTTTACCGCCAAATAATTACAGAGGTATACAATATTGTCAAAAGTAATTTTCATCCTAAAATTAGTACTCATGATTTTGTTGATGATAGCACACCTTTCAATTCTGAAAATTAGTTTCGCGATCTCATTTTCCTTGTCTAATAACTCTGAAAGATATGCATCTAAAGGTGCTAAATCAAATCTTAACCTGTATTTATTTCTCAACATTCCCGTCCAATTTTTTTCTTTGTAATGGTGATAAGCATTATTTTCAAATAAAGTTATTAAAGCATGGTCGCTTGTTTCCAATGTAGCATATATTCCATTAAATATTCTTGATTGTGAATCTTTCCATTCTCTTTTGCATTTATATCGCATATTGTGGTCAACTTCATGCCATCCTTCAGATAAAGTAGTTCTAAATTGAATTTCAAAAGTAGAATCTATTAAACTAAAATCATCTTTATGAGTATTTTTTAATTCTTCGAAATATTTCAAAGCATCCCCAGACATCCGGCAAACGAGATTCTTTCTCAAAGGATTAAATTCATTTGTTTTGGGTTCATCGTATTGTAAGTCTATTTTTTCAAAACAGGACGAAAAATAATCAATAAGAATTTTTATATCTTCATTAAAATATGTCGTGATTCTAAATCCGATAATGTCTTGCATTAATTTACCATCTTTTTGATAAGGTTCTCCATCTTTAATTTTTCTGTCTATTTTTTCATTAATAGAATTAGCATCTTTTATTCGTGAAAATAACCTATACAACAAACCAGTTCTTTTCAATGAAGATTCTATCGTTTCCTTTATATTTCTTTCTATAAGAATAAGTCCTTCGTACATAATCAATTCTATTTATAGTGTTCATTAAAATATGCAATGCCTTCTTTTGTCAAATGACAAATGTCTCCATTCATTTGTATATATTTATTAGATTTTAATCTTTGAATAGTTTTTGCCACTTCGCGTTGATTTATTTCGTCCAATTCTTTTCTTAAAATAGAAAGCTGTTTATATCTTGGTCTTGTACTACCTTGTCTGAAGAATTTTGATAAAAATAATTGGTCTACATCCAAACTGTTTTCTATCGTATCTTCACTTCCATTCGTCGTTAAAATATTTACAAAATCATTATTACTCTGGCAACTATAAACAAGAAAATTATTAGCAGAATCTTGAACTTTCATATCAATTAATTTGCAGTCATAAAAATTACAGTTAATAAAAGAAGTTTTTTCAAATGCATATAAGGAAAATTGACAATGTCTGAAAATACACTCAGTGAAAACAGTTTCGATAAATTGCTTTTCTTTAATAAAAGATATATTTTCAATGGCAAACTTATCCAATGAATCTTGATAATAATTGGTAATTAATTCTTTTCTAAGCCAAATGTCTATAGAAAAAAAGAATTGTTTGTCATAAGGGAAGTTAAATTTGTAGAAGATTTCCCAAAGTCTAAGTTTTTCATCACCATTTTGTACTTTATATGCGTGCACTGCTAATAGCGAAAACATTTGGCTTAGTTGAGTATGGAAATCAGGAATATGTTCTTCGTATTTCCCATTTGCAAGACTTTGCCCTATTAAAGTGCCCAAAATCAATTCATTTATAAACCCAATATTTCTATTATCTTTTCTATCCAAGAAGGCATGATTTGATAAAGTATCAGCAAGTTGTTCTATTCTCGGTCGTAATTCAGGCTGATATTTTTCTAATGTGTTTTTAAGAATGGTTTTATTATACTCTAAAATCATTTCTTTAATATCTTCTTTGGATGCGGCCTTAATATCAAATTCAGAAAATAACCGAACTAATTTTCTGAAAATTCTCAATTGAGTATCTGGTTCAATTAGTAGATTTTGGCGAGTCTGTTCTCGCTCCAGTAAAAAATTAAGATAATTGTTTACAATAGATTGTTCTGTTTCAATCATACTTTGCAAAGTATGGGTTTCTATATATCTCAAGTATGTAAGCAATACAGGATTTGCTATTTCCTCTATTGGAAATTCATTATCTTTAATAATAGCAATTTTTTCATTGCTAAGCCAATCGCCTATTTGTGGCTCAGTAATCGTAATCTTAATCATTGAATAATCAATATTCCTATCTATCATCCAATTATAAAATTCTTCACTGTTAAATATTGCAGTTTTTCGAGATGTAATGATAATTTTTGCATTTCCAGATAGTAATTCCACAATAGTAGAAAGCATGCTTTCTACTTGTTCAAACTCACCACTCGAAAAAGAAAAGTCCTTGGCAATCAATTCGTCAAATCCATCAATTATTAAAGGTATTCTTCCTTGTTTTATTTCGTGAATAACAACTTTAGAATCTACTCTATTTGCAAATTGGTCTTCAATTTCCTTCCTAAGTATATGACTGAAAATTGTTGCTTTTCTATCGCGTGATAGTTCAGTAAAAAAAGGTATTTTATTTTTACTGATTGATAAAAATTGATTTAGAACTTCATATGCAGTACAAGTTTTTCCATAACCAGCAGCAGCCTCTAATATGATAAATAAAGGTCCCTTTCTATCATTAATTAATGAAGTTACTTTTGGAACCAATCCGTCTTGAAAAGTAGCAATTTCAGACAATAACATTCCATCTTTATCGTATTCAATGACTTCGTAAGTACTATTTATATATTCATATCTGGATTCGTTTGGTAAATTTTTCATTAATCTACCAACAAAATCTTCATACTTTCTTTTTAGGTTCTGTGTAACTCCATCGACCTTGAAGAAATCATCAAAAAGAATAGTTTCTGTCTCTTCTTCAGAAGCAAAGTTTCTAATTTTTATAGCAAAACCTTCATTAGAATATTCTTTTCGTAATTTATCAATATCACATTCGTCAGAGAGTTTTATTATATCAGCTCCATTGTAAATGCTTTTTGTAAATAAATATACTCGTGCTCCTTTATGGTTCTTTTTTATTTCATAACCATACCGAATGTAAATCTCATCTATTTTTTCTATATTTATCATAATATAATTATAATTTGTTGATTAACTTTTTCCTAACCGAATATCTTCCCCATAATATATTCATTTTCTTATTCCCTTTCCACCGTCCCGTTCACTTTCAATTTAATTACCTCAATACTTTCCAAGCCGTCGTTATCCACTACCTTTACGGCTATATGGTGAATGCCCGCCTTTAAT
>JAISDB010000163.1 GCA_031265155.1 Prevotellaceae bacterium
TCTTTCAACTCAAAAATCAAATCGTTCAGGGCAGAACTCAGGGGAGTTCTTGATATACCTTTTTTTCTTTTCCGCTTATCAAAGCTCTATGCCTAAACACAGGGTTTTGCAGGTGAGCCCTTATTGTTCAACTATACCCTGCAAATAAACAGATAATTATTCATAAGTAGCAGACATAAATTAGTTTAAATTATATTGTATCTTTGCGCTCATTATGGGACGAGTCAATAAACCAACACCCACATCAAGGCAGCGCAAAGAACTATGCAAGGATTCAGGGAAAGCCTCAACCATTGTTTTCGGGTGCGTTGCCAGAGCATCCTGTTAAAAGCAGAGGGACGTAACACTAAAGGTGGGGGATACTTCAAAACCCAATATTTTGCATGATTCGAGAAAAAAGAAAAGTCCTGAAAATCAAAGTTTTCAGGACTTTTCTGTGTTTTGTTTTAACTTTTTGCGGTGCGGACGGGACTTTAAGCATATATATCTTAACGTATCTCTGTGTATCAAAATGCTGATAATTACATTATTTGTAAAATTGTTTGTATCATAATGTCTCAAAGCATCTCAAATTTAACATAAAAAATCGTGTACATTTTCGTGTGTACTTATTTGCTGTCAAATTTTCCCATTTCCTGCTTTTTCAGCTTGTCAACGATTTTTATATATGGTTTCATGGACTTGTAATCGGAATGTCCTGTCCATTTCATTATAACTTCTGCAGGAATGCCAAGATATAATGAATTGACGATAAAAGTTCGCCGTCCGCAGTGTGTCGTTAACAGTTCATATTTCGGATAAACTTTTTCTATACGTTCTTTCTTTTTGAAATAAACGATGCGTTGAGGTTCGTTAAATCCTGCCATCTCTCCTATTTCTTTTAAATGCTCATTCATTTTTTGTCCGCTTATTACAGGTAGCGCCTTATCGTTTTCAAACGGAATATTTTTATATTTATTCAGTATTGAACGACTGTATTTGTTCAATTCTATGCTTATGCCATCCATCGTTTTTTCAGTAACTATACGTATATGATTTTCTTTAACGTCGGAGCGCTTTAGCTTATATACATCCGAATGTCTTAATCCTGTAAAACAGCAAAAGCAAAATACATCTCTTGCGTCCGACAGCGCCTGTCTGTTCATTGGGAACTGAAAATTAAACAGGTGAATCAGTTCGTCCCATTCGAGATGTATTACTTCTCTTTCGTTGCCGTCAGTACCTTTAAATCTCGGCTTAAATGTTCTGTGCGCTTTTCCTCTGTAATATTCTTTATCTGCTGCCCATATAAAAAACTGTTTTAAGTGAGCATAATACTTTGCGGTTGTAGTATTACGCAGATTTGCTTTATCCTGCAAATAATTAATCAGCCCCTGCAGTTTTTCTTCGGTAATATTTTCAAACGTAAGATTGCTGTCGAAATTCAACAAATGCTGTTTCATTGTATTGAATTTGGTATAAGTTGATTTTTTCCATTCGTTCTGCTCGCCGATAATTTGTACAAATTTATCGA
The DNA here is from genome assembly GCA_031265155.1 of Prevotellaceae bacterium. GTDB lineage: Bacteria > Bacteroidota > Bacteroidia > Bacteroidales > UBA932 > JAIRKV01. Next base: position 1,514 of record JAISDB010000163.1, read on the forward strand.
ATACATCATAAAAACTCTCGCCTTTAATCAAACTTTCTATCACTGTGCGACCTGTCATGTCATTAAACAAATCGCGTATTTCTTCCGGCTCTGGTTTGCGCTTTTCGAGCAGTTCGTAACGTGCAAAAATGTCGTTTGCATACGAGCGGAACTCATCGATGGTTCTGTTTATATCTGATGCGGTTTGATTGTTTTTATTAAAACCTTCTTTTGCACGCTCCTTTTTTTCATCCCAAAATTCAACATCAACAGAATGACCGGTCAGGAAATCTATTGTTTTTCCCGCATAGCTTATGCGCATACGAACAGGAACACTCTTTGTTTTGAGCGAATTGCCCGCCTTTCGTTTATGCAGTATAAACCTTATGTTTCGCTTGATGTGCATTTAGTTATTTGAGATTTTCCCCTTTTCAATTTATATTCATTTCAATTCTTTAGTGTTTTTCGTAAACATATCGCCTTGTCCCGTAAGAAGCCAGTGTGCAGAAACATTATAATCGGATACAAGATAAGCAAGCCAAGCGACATCTAATTTTCTGTTATAGTCTTGTTTGAGTTTCCACATGTTGCGCCTGTTTATCTTATATTTTAAGGTAAACGTACTTACACCCCGTATTTCACGATTGTTTTTGAGTGTTTGTAGCGCCAAAAAAAATCGGCTTTTTATTTCTTGCCCGTCTTCGTTCTGCATTATTATTATTGTGCCTTATAAAATTAAACCGATAGTTGCTGTGATTAAAATAAGACAAATGCCTAAACATCCGCCTTTTTTGTTTTTCATGTCTTCATAATATTTTTTTGCTTTTTCTTTTTGTTCTTCGGTTCGCAATGCGGGTACTTTATCAATGACCGAAAGGATATATTGTGTTGCCATAGTTCGAGAACAACCAGTTGACAGCATATATACGTTTTCTGCTTCAATGGTATTGTTTTCGCATAACCAAAAAAGCACTCTGTCCTCTAATTGCTTTTCTGTAGCATCGCTCATGGATCTGACAATTTTAGCCTCTCCCGCCTTGAATTTCTTGCCGCATTTCAAGCATGTTATTTGAACATCTTTACTGCCGATAGTTCCCGCAAGAAGCCCTATGCCCCCTGTTAAAACGGCTCCAGCCAATGCCTTTCCTCCACTAAAGCCCTTTTTTTCTGAGTGTAAGTCTTTTGAATTGCAATGTGGACAACAAAGGTATTCTTCATCTTTATTTTGGGTTGTTAGATTTTGATTTATCGGGTTGCCGCAATTCGGGCAACTCATAGCCTTATCGCTTACCTGTTTTCCGCATTCAGAACAATTTATTAGTGACATAATTATAATTTAAATTTTAATTGTTTGTAATATTTTTTCATAATTTTATCATATCTACGTAGTTAATTGGTTTTAAGAGTACTTCTACTCCATCAGGAGACTTTCCTGTTGCAAAAATATTTTTCCAATAATCATAATTTCTTTTTCCTGAAAATATTGTATTTGCCATGTTTCTAGTCTTCCATAAAGGCAGATTTTTTAAATTAATTAGAAAATTCTCAATATTATGCCATAATTGGTCATCAAATTTCTGTTGAAACAACGAATTTTTATTGAAAGTTTTACCCAGATTGCTGAAATAATTTTCAATTACAAATTTCACATACTGCAACCAGTTATAGAGTATTTCTTCTTTGCTCATTCTGTATGCAATTAAGTGTTCATCAGAAATATCCTTGTCGTTTCCTTTAATAATCTTATCTTCAATTTTAGCAACGCCTGTTTCTGGCTTAAATTTATTAATGTAAATCTGTTCGGCGATAATATTAAGCAATCTGATAATTTGGCTGATTTCTAATTCTCTCGGATTTAATCCTTCATCTGTTTTTTCGCTTATTGAAGTTAAAAGAAATTTTGTGCTGTCAATAAACAATGACAAGAAAGTTTTATCGAAAGCGCTGTATGAAATTGGAGCCGCTTTTGATTTTCCCTCTCTGTCAATATAATCTTTCAGCCTGTTTTCTTGAGCATCGGTTATTGAATGTTTAATACTGTCAATTATATATTTTTTCATATTATCTTTAAGGAAATAGTTTATTAAATTCTGTTCCGAGAAAGAAAAATCATCATGCAACAGGCTGTGGTCTTCTTGATATTGCTTTATTTTTTCCTGATAAAGTGTATTATTTAATTGACGCATAATTGATTTGTCAAAGGCTATTTGGCGTAGCTTGCTGCCTGCGTTGGTGTTTGTTTCTGTTAATCTTTTAACGTCAGGTGAAATAAAAACTCTCAATAATAATTTATCAGAACCTAACAGTATTTGGGCAACGGCTTTATGCTGTCCGTCGAATATCTTTATTTTATTATCATCAATTCTTCCCAAACTTAAATGCAGCTGCGGATTCCCTTTTGAAAATTCTTTTACTAACATGCTTATACTGCTATTAATACCTCTTGGATTTATAAATTCGTCGTGATAGATATAATCAATAGGCAAACAAATAAAACAAAATTCTTCTTTTGAAAGTGGATCTGTAAATATCTCTGTTTCGTAGATAGTGTTGTCGCCTTTTTCAGAAAGACTATACCTTAATTTTTTTCCTTCAATAGTGTATTTAAGCTCGAACTTTGAACCGCCAAAATATCGAAGTACGTGTTTTAAAGAAGCGGCTTTATTTTCATTAGCCGAAGTTTCTTCTTGGATTTTTTTCAATAAGCAAAGAAGTTTTGCAATCTTCAAATCTGCATCCTGTTTTGATTTGTTGCAGCTTTCGTGCGTTACCGCAAGGTTTTCTTCACAGTCCTTTCCGCCACCTACAAGGGGAATTATATGGTCAATATTGCTTTTGTGTATATTTAAATCAATTATATCGCCACAGATATAACACTTGTGATTTTGAATACATAGGAGTTTTTTTGTTAAAGCGTCATAATCGCTTGTGGATAAATAATTTAGATATTTTGATGCCATAATCATTTATTTTTTAGTTCGTTGTTTATTTAATTTTTCTATTATTCCTATCAATCTATCTATTTGCACTTGGCATTTCTTTAATTGATCATCTTTCGTTTTTAATAAATCGAGAAATTTGTCTGTTTGTGATTTGTTTACAGTGACATTATGTCCCTGTATGTTATCACCTTGAACATTACTTTGATTTACTATGTTTTTTGTCATTTTCCCTTCATCTTTTAGAAAATAATTTACGTTAAATAAATCAGGATATTTTTCGCATATTTTTTTAAATAATCCATCGGTTAAATACCTTTCATCTCCATTAAACGCAGACGAAAGATTTGCTTTGTCAAATTCGATTTTATTTGCGAAATCTTTTTTTGTATGAATTTCGCCTAATGTACGAATATACTCATAGACTTCATTTAATTTTTCTGTTTTTGTTTTATTATTCATATTAAACAAATTTTTATTTGTATCTTTGTAAAAATTTTAATTCAAATTATTATGGACAATCTTAATTTATCTTCATCAATAAAGCCAATATCACAAGAGTTGAAAGATGAAATAGCTCAAGGAATTAGCAGAATTTATCATCAGCAAGCTCTTGAATATTCACAACCAAACAAAGCAGAGCGTAAAAATCGGTTATCTTTTTTGGTTCTCTTATGTCTTGTAATATGTCTAATAATAGTTTCTTGTTGTACTTTGATATTCGCAATTCGCTTTTTACTGATTCCAACAATGCCCTTACAATAGCATTACACATGCCAATATCGCCTATTTTGCTGGCGTGTAATAATGCAGCAATGCGGTAATTAAGATATTTAAACTCCTTATCTTTAACAGGTTCATTAACAAGCAAGCTGTAATAAAAATCGGATAGCGACATTGCCGAGACACACATATTTCGCTCAGATTCCATATTGACAAGCTGTCTCTTAATATCTATTTCTTCTCTTATTTTTCGCAAGTCAAACAATATGTATATTTGCCAACCTATCAGAACAGTTACAAGCAACGTCAATATACCAACCAGTACGCCTTGATAGTCAAATCCTAATTCTGGCGACCTGTACGCCGCTATACATATAGAAACAATGCTTACAATCATTGCTACCATTGAAATTATCAATATGAGTTTATTTTTTAACATTTCCCCAAATAGATTTAATTTTTAATGAGTTAATAATAAATCGTTTAGTATTTTTTAACAATAATATACGTATAAATATTTGTATTTAACAATTTATATTCGTACCTTTACATCCTAAATCAATGCAAATATAATAAATGCTTGCAGAAAAACAAAGAAAATTATAAAAAAACAGCAAAAAACAATAAAAAAATGAAACAAAATCTACAAAAAATCGAAAAGGCGCTGCCCGTACTGGAAGCTAAAATCAAAGAATTCACTGGTGCTGAAATCAAATTGTTTGCCCGGATTAACAGGTCATGGAGCAGTGAAGAATATATAGTAATTTCTTCAGAAGATTTGAAAAGTCAAATTATAACAGGTCTTGCTGCTCCCATTTTTAAAGAAATACACATTGAAGCAGAGAGCGGTAGGGTTCGTAATGAAAATATTATCTGTTTTTATCCGCAAATACAGTACAAACATTACAACTGCGGAGGCAACAGCGCTGATTATATATGGAGCAGCCTGTTCTTTAACCTCAACAGTGAAAAGTGGATGTTTGATGAAAGTAATTTAATTTACAAATCTTAAAAATAAACATCAATGAAAATGATAAATGAATTTGAAAAGAAACTGATTGAGAAAGTCAGTCAGTTAGAAAATCAGGATGTCAATATCAATGATTTTGAAAAATACCTGCACTCCGATGGATACATACAATATTCTTACACGAGCATTCTGCTGGGTTGTGAAATTACAGCGACATACAAAGGGTTTCGTTGTTATGGCAATAAAATGAGGTTAGTATTAAATATTGATTATCACGAATAAAAAAGCAATGGAAAGAGTATCAAAAGAAGAATTTAGGAAAAGTATCATTGAGTACTTTGAGACCAATTCCAAAAGGTCAATTTCGGAAGCAAAAAAAGAAATAACCAAACGACTGAAGAGCGATGGATTTTGCATAACCAATGGTACAACGGATATAAGAATTTAATAATTAACAATAAAAAAAACAAGAAAATGGAAACAAAAACAAAATTCAAAAAGAACACCCCAAAACCCTGTCAGCAATGCTCCATATACGGGTATTGCTCAAACGCTTCGATAAGAGAAGCCGCAAAAGGGGTTGCAAACCATACACGGGTAATGCCGTACAGTCTATTAATGTTCATCTTAATATTAACAGCTAAAAAATAAACAGAATATGGCAAGGTATAATCATTTTGGAATTCGCCCCTATAAAAGAATATTGTTTG
>JAISDB010000202.1 GCA_031265155.1 Prevotellaceae bacterium
TGCTGGGGTTCTTGGTCTACTACAACGAGCACAGACCACACTCGGCTATCGGAAATATAACACCAATTAAAATGTTAAACATGTAACGAATTATTTGACTTTTACAGCAATGACGAAAAACGGTTTTTTCATTAACTTGATGACATTTGGCACAGCCTGCATCGAAGATAGTGTTCATGTAAATTATTTGCAAAAAACAGAACAAAATGGGAAAGCTTTTTATATTAAGCCACTGTTGGCATTAGCACTGTTTTATGCCTGTATGTTTTTTGTAATTTACAGAAACATAAACTGCTAAGAATGAATTTTTTCTTCCAGTATTGTGCCGTCGGCTTTTATCAAAAGGTTTACTTCCGAATCGGAAAATCTGCGTTCCATTTCTATTTTGTAAAACACATCCGTGCCTCGAACGATTTTTTCAATATCTTCAAAATTATATTTCGGATATTTATTTTCTGCTGCACTTTTTACAATATCCGGCAAAGCCGAACGATAAATTTCCTGAACAATCATTAAAAGATTACCTTGCGAATCGTAATAGCTCTTGTAATCTTTGGACTTTACATCAAATTCGACTTCGTAAACGCTTCCGTCTGTTTCCCATTCCACATCATAGGCATTCGGAAAATCGGATTTGAACTTTTGCTGAAGTTCTGTAGACGGTACAACATCGCGTGAATGAGAAAGCTTGTGCTTTTCAATCATTTGAGCAATTTCTTCGTTTGAATATCTGGTCGAAATTGCAGGATCAGCCTGTTTTGCCGTTTGTGCAAGAAGGCTGCAACCGATTACACTTACTGTAATCAGGCTAAAAATTTTAACTGGCTTCATTGTATTTAATTTTATTTAATTTTGCTCCGTTATTTATGTTAAAACCAAGCTATACAGGCACAAGTTTTACTCAAATTCAAATTCTCCATAAGGGTCAAAATGGCGAGTATTGATTTTTGTTCTCGTTAAAACAGCCTTGAGCCTTTCTGCATCTTTTTTCAGTCTTTCGCCATCTTTTTTATCATAATCGTTAGCAATAAGCAAATCGGCATACTGCGCAATATTATCGGGTTCATCCAAATAGTAATATATCTTGCATAAATTGTAATAAGCTGCATATCTTAATTTTATATCAGCCTTGCGTTTTACATCGGTATACTTTTGAGGTATTTGCTCAAAATATTTTATTATATCGGTAAGATTTTCCTTTATAAGTCCATTTTCGGCAGTCATGGATTCAAGTTCAATTTTCAACTTGCTGCACATTCCTCTGAATGTCTCGTTTTCCAAATGTTTTTTTTCATCGGTTATTTGTAGAACATCCGTTTTTTTTATTACAGGAAAACCATAATTGACAGAAGCATAATTGCTTGCATGGAATGCAACCTGCTTTGACAACGTTGTTGTAAATTCAGAGATAAGCATATCTCTGTTATTGCGCCAATAATCCGATGCATCCTTGCTTGAACCGTATTCGGGCGAAGTGTAAGTCTGCGGCGAGCCGTTACTGTACACAACAGATTCATGCATAATACTGTTTTTTCTGTAAATTTTATATGAGCCGTTAAAGGTGTAAATAACATTCAACGAGTAATAGCGTGACACTGATGTTACTTTCCCGTTTCTGTCTTTGTTTTCTACACGGCGTTCTGAAACTTTAGAAGCTCCAATCGTCAAATTGCCAAGTTCTACAACTATCGTAATATCCGCATCTTCTTCGATATCAACTTTTTGCTGTCCTGCTACCGTTATGTTGTCATTTATCTCATCGATAGAAACGCGCTGCTCGGTAGTTTTTGTCGGAATAACTTTTGTTGAATATGTGAAAAAAAGCGGATTAACAGGTTTTTCCGGAGTATTTCGATATTCGAAAGTGAAACGGAAATTGTCGATATCCACGCTTTTGGTTTGAGACAAAACATTTATGCATGTCAATAAAACAAAAGCTAACGAGAAAGTAGTTTTTAAATACATGATTATTAGTTGTTTAAATGTTATTAAAATATGATTTAATTGTATAATACGCAACAAAGGTAATGTATTTTTAATACATTCACAAAATTTCTATTAAAAATAATCAGTCTTGATTGTTTTTTTCCGGTCGATATAGCTGTTATGCAACACCAGCTAAAACCAGGAAAATAATTCACGGTTTATAATTTAATCACTGATGTTACGCACAACCGGTCAGAGTCAAACAGTCCTGAAAGAACGTAATTTTCATACCCTATGGTCGATGACCTGCGGTTATTAAAATATTGCTTTTCAGGCAATGTGGCTTTCACTGTCCTGCGTAACATGAGTTAATAAATAACTCAAACAGTTATTAAGGATTACTGTATAAATTCACAAAAAACATGTTGCATGCACATGAAAAAAGGCTGCCTCAATTTTCGACAGCCCCTTAATCATGCAAACCGGTGCAGGCAATTAATTACCTGAAACGAAATTTCCGCGCAACAGCGAGGGAAATTGCGTATACAATGAAAATTCTGAAAGAGAATAATCAGAATCGAAATGCCATTTCGCTCCAGCAGGAACTTTAATAGTTAATTCAGTTTCGTACGAATCGTTTGCTTTTGGTGTCAGTTTCGCATATACCATATTCCATCCTTCTTTCAGATGAACATTAATCTTTATTGTAAATGTTGCTCCATAAGTTACAGTAGAAGATCCGGTAATAATTACATCTCCGTCCACATATATCAGTTGTCCCATACAGTTGTTTGTTCCATAATAAAATTCACCTGCTTCAAAACCCGATTTGTATGCATACAAACCCACAGAACCTCCTTTCACATTAGGGTTGCTTACTGTTATACCCTGAGGTATATAATCAGCAGCACTAAGGTATTGAGCGCTGAGGCTTGCAGGAAGAGTTAATGTAAATCCGCCGTTGGTATAAGGTGCCCTTGCAATTATAGCATCGCTTCCATAATAATCTTCAACTTCCGCTTTCACAGTGTCAATTATTTCACTGTAACTTGCGCCGTTTTCAACAGCAGCAGTTATTATGTTTTGAATTGCACCGGTTTCGTTTTCATTTTCATCGTCTTTGCTACAGGAACATAATGCTGCAACTGCAAACAGGCTGACGAAAGCCATCATAAAAAATTTTTTTTTCATTGTATTTAATTTATTTAATTCTGCGCCATAAGCGTGAAATTTCTTTGTTTTCAGCTATTTAGATATTATTACACTACAATTTAGTTGTATAATACGCGATAAAGATAATGTGTTTTTAATACATTCACAAAATTTCTATTAAAAATAATCAGTCTTGATTGTTTTTTATCCGGTCGATGTAGCTGTTATGCAACACAGCTAAAAATAAAAAAAATAATTAACTATTTAATCATTTAATAAATAAGCAATTATCAAACGGACAATGGTTATTCTCGGTTTTTTGTATCAATAATAACTGTTACAGGTCCATCGTTTACAAGCGCAATTTTCATGTCGGCGCCAAATGTTCCTGTTTTTACCTTTTTCATTAATTCCAGTTCGACAGTTTCGATAAATTTGTTGTAAAGCGGAATTGCCGTTTCGGGCTTTGCCGCCTTTATGTATGATGGACGATTTCCTTTTTTTACGGATGCGTGCAAAGTAAACTGGCTTACAATCATGATTTCGCCATCAATATCCTGTACCGAAACATTCATCACGCCCTGCCCGTCGTTGAAAATACGAAGTTTGCAAATTTTTGCAGCAAGCCACGACAGGTCTTCGGCTGTGTCGCCTTCTTCAAAACTTACAAGCATCAAAATTCCGTTTTTGATTTGCGATTTCACTGTTCCATCAATCGTTACCGACGCTTGCGATACTCTTTGAATAACTGTTTTCATTTGTTATACTTTTTAATTTACAGGCAAAAATACATAAATTTTATTTTGCAGCCATCACTTTATATCCCGATTTTCGTGCGAGTTCGGCGATTCTGTCAAGTTCGTCGAAACTTATTTTTTGCAGACTGTCGGCAGGTGTTTTTCTGTCGATTGTATAAATCATTATTTCGCGCGGGTCGATTTTTTTTACCGCATCAAGCCACGCGCTTATCTCAATTTCTGTTGTATTGTCGATTTTTTTTCCATCGCAGATTCCACGTAAAAACATTGTTTGCAACACCATTTGTTTTTTAAAATTTTGCATATTTTCAATTATTCTGTCAACCGAAAAGGTAAATTGCGGCTTGTTAATCAGTATTGCCGTTTCGCTGATTCCCGAATCCAATTTTAATATTGCGTTGTCGATTTTCAGCAGCGCCGCAGTAACTTTTTCATTTGCAATCATTGTTGCATTCGACAGTACCGAAATTTTTGCAGCAGGAGCATATTCGTTGCGCAGCATTATTACATCATCTGCAATTTCGGCAAATTCGGGATGCATTGTTGGTTCTCCGTTGCCTGAAAATGTTATCGAATCGGGACATTTGTTTTCATCTCTCATTAATTTCAGCTTCAATTCAAGATGCTTCCTGATTTCATCGCGCGAATTGAATTTTTTCTTTCCGGCTTTTATGTTCCATCCGCACTCGCAATAAATACAGTTGAAATTACAGAGTTTGCTTTCTGTAGGTAACAGATTGATGCCGAGCGATATTCCAAGCCGGCGACTGTGTATTGGTCCAAAAACTATTTCGTTAAAGAGCATGATAATAAATTTTTAATTGTGTAAAATTTGCGAAGTCGATTTTTCTGTCAGCATCATTTTTCCCGTATCCACATTATCAATCAGAACAATTCCGGGCGCTTTTCCAAGTTCAAAAGTTCCGTACTTCACCTCTATTCCGAGCGCTTCTGCTCCATTGAGCGTTGCCCATGTTAACAGTTCATGAAGTTCGATATTGCCGAAACTGTTGGAAATTGCAAGCAATTCTTCTATTATTGAAAGATTGGCGTTCGATGACAGGCTATCCGTTCCTGTTGCAATCCGTGCGTTTTTACGCCGAAACATTTCTATCGGAGGCAAATGATTTTCGATATACAAATTCGATTTAGGACAAAGCGTCCATGTGATGTTTGCATTTGCCGATACCGCAAAGTCGAAATCGTCTTCAGACGTAAAAGTATTGTGAACAAGCATGATTTTTGTATTTTTATCAATACTGTCCAAAAGGCGGTGAATCGATGTTTTTCCAAAAGGCGCAGGATAATCGGGAATTTTAAATTCATCGTAAAATTCCGAAAATCTGCCTGAATTATTTTTAAAATATTCATTTTCATCCTGCGTTTCCTGATTGTGATACGATAAAATTCCGCTTCGTTCCGAACGCAGTTTCATTTCCGAAAACAACCCGTCGCACATCGAATATGAAGCATGCAAAGTAGGCGAAATCGAAATTCCGAGTTTTCTGCCGCAATCAACAATATCCTGATTTTTTTTCAAAATATCTTTCGTCTCGGCTTCATTGCACGAAAAAGCTTCTGCAAAAGTATGATAAAATATCCTGCTTTGTTTTTTTATCTCAAAAGTCAAATTACTGTTTGAAATATCGCCAACGGCAACAATACCCTGCAAGTACATTTGATTATCGTAAAATTTTGCACATTGAATCTGTTCCTGCGTATCGGCAATGTTGCGCAGCTTCGACAGTTCCCTTATAAAGCCTGTGATTCCGGTATGTTCGGGAATCAGATTTTTCAAGTGCGAAAGTTCCAAATGACAATGTGCATTCACAAAACCGGGGCAGATTATTCCGCTGTACAGCTCAATATCGTTATCCGTTTCGGAACGGGTAGAAAGCGCCACGATTTTTCCATCGTCGCCGACCGTCAGCACTCCGTTTTTTATCGGCTTTGCATGTATGGGAAAAATATAGTCTGCAGAAATTTTTCGCATTTGCTTAAATTGATTCTTCAAATTTTCCAGTATTTGCTAATTCAACAGAATCCTGTTCTGCATTTTCGGGAATATCCTTTTGCAACTGTATTAATTTTTCGACGAAATCATCTGTACTTTTGATATTTTCAAAGAAATCGCCTGTTTTTGAAAAAATATCTTTCAGCGAAATACAGAATTTGTCGATAATATTTTTTATAAAATCTTTAGTTCCCGTGCCTTCAAGATCTTTGAGCGCAGTATCAAAACGCTTTTTTATGTTTTCGTAAATTTGGGTAATGGTTTCCCTTTTTCGGGAATATACGCGCATCGATTTCTCGAATTTATCGCGCGAGCAGTTGTATTTTTCAAAAATGGCTTTGTATCTGATAATTGTGTCGGTACTTTGCAGTTGCATTTTGTCGGCAAGCGTATGCACAATACCGTCCGACAAGTGCATTTCAAACAGCATGTCTTCGAGTTGTCGCCTGCTCAAAACGTTATCGCTTTTGCAGCTCGACAAACACAGGACTGTAATTAAAACAAGCAATACTAATCTAATTTTTAACATCATTTCATCCACTTTACAAATGCAAAAGTACAATTTGAATTTCAATTTGCGAAATCAGGATAAGATTTAAAATGTTGTTGCGGCAAGCGCTGCACTTTTACTTATATACTGTCCGGCATATTTTCAAAAATTAACGGATAAGTCTTTCATTATAAATTGCAATCATAATTTTAATCTTCTATCGGACTTAATTATATTCTTGTAACAAACTGCCGGATAGCGCTTTTGTCGATTAAAGTAAATTGTGATACAGATAATTTATTTCATATAAGCGGCAAAAAAAGCTGTCCTGTATTTTGGACAGCCTGTAACAGTAACATCTGCTGCTGCAGATTATTTTTCGGACGGATTTATTAATTTCCAAACTATTGCCGACAATGCAGCTCCTGCAAACGGAGCAACGATAAATAACCATAATTGACCTATCGCCTTACACGAACCGTAAAAAATTTCAAAAATTGCAGGTCCTGCGCTGCGAGCGGGATTAACCGATGTTCCCGTAATCGGAATGCAGACAATATGAACCAGAATTAATGCGAGACCAATCGCCAAGCCTGCAAATGCTCCGGCTCCTTTCCTGCTGTCGGTTGTTCCAAGTACAACCAGTACAAAAACAAATGTAAATACAAGTTCGGCAATAAACGCCTGAACAAGCTGTCCATCAGCAAAAGCATTTGCTCCTGTAACCGTTGCCGCCTCAACAGGATGATAAACCTTTACGAGAATAAAAAGAATAAGCGAACCTGCTATTGCTCCCATGGTTTGAAAAAGCATATACATTCCTGCATCTTTTGAATTCATTCTGCCCGAAATCAGGCATCCCAAAGTTATTGCCGGATTAATATGACATCCCGAAATTCCTCCGATTGTATATGCCATGGCAACAACCGATAAACCGAACGCGCACGCAATCGTTAATACACGTGCCGTTTCTCCGCCCATATTGAAGATTGCGCTGCCGCAACCCATCAAAACCAAAATCATTGTGCCGACCGCTTCGGCAAGATATTTCCTCATTTCTTTAATTTTTAATGTTTATAATTTTATTTTAATGAAAATACAAAAGTATAAAATACTGCTGTACATTGTTCATGTTAAGTCAATTTTTAACAATAATCAATAATTTGTTGCGGCAAAAAAGCGATTAATTAATCCTTATCAGCCGCATTTTCTTCGTATTCCTGTTCAATTTCAACAGATTCGCCAAGCAGGGCAACGGTCTGTTCCTGCGGAAGCTCCTGAACTGCCTTTAACTTTCGTTCTATCGCTCTTGAGCGGGTGCCTGCCTGCTCTATAACATTCGCCGCTTCCTGCAATTTCTTCTGTGTTTTCCCAAGTATGGCGCCAAAGTTGCCAAATTCTGTTTTCACAGCGCCGAGAATTTCCCATACTTCGCTTGAACGTTTTTCTATTGCCAGCGTGCGAAAACCCATTTGAAGGCTGCTTAGAAATGCCACTAAATTGGTTGGACCGACTACCGTTACGCGAAAATTTTGCTGCAGCGTTTCAAAAAAACCGGGACGGCGTAAAATCTCAGCATACAAGCCTTCGGTAGGAACGAACAGTATTGCGAAATCGGTAGTCTTCGGCGGGTTAATATATTTTTCGTAAATGTCTTTAGCGCAATTTTTTACCGAATTTTCAAACTGTTTTCCAAAATACTCTGCCATTTCGGGCTTATTTTCGTACGCATCAGCCAGCCGCTGATAATTTTCCATAGGAAATTTTGAATCTATCGGCAAAAAAACAGGTTCGCCATCGTTGTTTTTTCCGGGCAATTTAATGGAATATTCCACTACTTTGCCGTCGTCGCCGGGATGATCGTTTCTGACATACTGCTCCGGCGATAACACCTGTTCCAAAATAGCGCCAAGCTGTACTTCTCCGAATGTTCCGCGCGTTTTCACGTTGGTCAGCACCTTTTTAAGATCGCCAACGCCAACAGCCAGCGTTTGCATTTCACCAAGTCCCTTATGCACGGCTTCAAGGCGTTCGTTTATCATTTTGAAGGATTCGTTGAAACGCTTCTCTACGCTTTCCTGCAGTTTTTCATCTACGGTTTTGCGCATTTCTTCCAGTTTTGTGTTGTTGTCTTCCTGAATATTTTTCAGTTTTCCTTCAACCGTTTCTCTGATTTCTTTCAGTTTGGCTTCGGTTTCCTTTTTGATACTGTCCTGCTGCTGTACCAGACTGTCAAACTTCTGCTTTTGCAATTCGTTGAAATCCTTGACATTCCTCGTAAAGCTGTCTTCAAAAGACTTAAGCGAGTTGCTCTGCTCTGTACGGTTTTCCTTTGCCGATTTTTCAAACTGTTCCTGCAGGTTTTTGGTTTTTTCATCAAATGTCTTAATCAGATTGCCAAGTTGCTGCGAGAAAATATCAAACTGATTTTTTTGCGCACCGGAAAGTTCCGATACGGTTTTTGTCAAATTATCGCTTAACTGTTTAAACGAATTGCTCAGTTCTTCCCGATTGTCCTTGAAGGCTTTCTGGAGTTCTTCCCTGTTTCTTCCGAATTCTTCTCGAATGAGCGAATCTGTCCGTGATAAATTTTTTTCCATACCGACAAGAAACGGCTTTATGTCGTCATTGTTATCTGCTGTCTTTTTTACAGACAACAGAATATTGACAGCTGCCGCCATTATCAGTAATCCGAGTAAAATAAAAATAACTGTCTGCATCGTAAAATTATTTAATCATTGCATTTAAAAACATCATTTTATAATGTCGCTTATGCAAAAAAATACTGTGTTGCAAATGTACAAAAAATTCCGTTTCAAAAGAAAAACGCGAAACGTATAATGATTTCTAAACAGTCGACGTTTTTTGCTCTGCTTTGCTTTTTAATTGTTGTAAATATTTTTATATTTGCATAAATTATCAAACAAAAAATGATAAAAGATTAATTTATAAGAGACAGGAAAATATGACTCAAATTATAAATAATTGACTGAAAAGATGAAAGCAATAGACGGAAAAAGCATGGAAAACGCCTGCCGACTGTTTGAAACAGGCGAAATCAATAATTTTGAAACAGGAACAACAAAAGGATTGCAACAGATTCACAGGTATCTTTTTGATGGATTGTATGATTTTGCAGGGCAAATACGCAAAAAAAACATCTCAAAAGGAGGTTTCAGATTTGCCAACAGTTTATATCTGAACGAAATTCTGATAAAAATCGAGCAAATGCCCGAAAATTCTTTTTCCGAAATTATTGCAAAATATGTTGAAATGAATATTGCGCATCCTTTTATGGAAGGAAACGGGCGTGCTGCGCGAATTTGGCTTGATTCAATATTGAAAAAGAATCTGAAAAAAGTAGTTAACTGGCAAAATGTGAACAGGGAACTTTACCTGCAGGCAATGGAACGAAGCCCTGTAAACGATTTGGAAATCAGAACCCTTTTAGCGGAAAATCTGACCGATGAGATTGACAATCGCGAAATTATTTTTAAAGGGATTGAGCAGTCGTATTATTATGAAGGATATAGGAAAGAGGAATAAAGCAGCAAATATCTGTTTTCTAATTTATAAAAAATAAGGCAGGAAAATCCCGCCTTATTCTTAAAATTTTAATTCTGATTAGAGTACTATTCCAATGCCGAATGAAAGCCCGAATGTAGATACTTTTTTAATAGCTTTACTTAGACCTTTTTCATAATAAACAGCAGGCTCAAGAAAAACTTTGTCGGAAATGAAAATATCATAGCCAACTTCAAGATGACCGGCGCTTGCAAAATCAGCGCCTTTAGCTTTAAACCCGCTATACAAAACCGAACCGTAAGCGGTTTTTACAAAATAGTACCTTGCTCCCAAGATCAAACCAAAAAGATTGGTTGATCCGCCATCGAATTTTTCATAAGCCAATCCAACTCCGCCAACAATAGCAAGGTTGTCAATAATGAAATGAGCGCCAACTCCGTCTAATCCGAAAGATGTGGTCTTAGCACCATCATTGGATGTGTGATTCAAATCAAGACCTGACGCTGATGCGATAAGAACAGTTGTTCCTTTTGCAATTTGTGCATTTACTGTTGCCGTGCCAAGCAGGGCAACCATCATAATTAATAGAATTTTCTTCATAAATCTGTTTTTTTAATAAATTGAATATTTAATAATTTTCTTTGTCCTATAATTTACATTATAAAAACATGCAAAGTTATACATATATTTTGTTATAAGCAAAATATTTTTTTTGCCAAATTATATGAAAAAACAGCTATATTATTGATACTCATACGCCTTCATTGTCTTATAATGTAAATTATCGGACAGAAATATTTTAAATATAAGTGTTAAAATTTAAGCAATACAGGCATGGCATGTTGAATCTATACGATTCGGAACTGTTATTTTCGGGAGTGCACCTGCTTGATGTATTATTAAACTGTTATTTGAAAAAACGTCTAATAATCTGAACCCAATGTGTATAACCGCAGTATTTTATTCACCGGTTTTCACCTGCAATCCGGCATGAACGAATAATTTGAAAATAATTAAAGGCTGGCTATATACCAGTTTTCAAAAGATATTGACAAAGTTTGTAACGGCAGTATTTTCTCGTAAAGTATCGTAAAACAAAAATATTATTCACTGTATCAGGCAAAAGTCAATCCGGTCAACGAAATCGCATTTCTTCTTATACAATGAATAATATTCTCAAAACTTCTACAAATGTGCAGGATTAAATTTTACAAAAACCTGCGGCAAATGTAATTCTACAATCTTATTTTTCTATTCCATTTGCAATCATTTTTACAGTTGGACATATTCGCTTATTATTTTACAGAAATATTTATTCCGTAACCGTAACGCTGCATGTAGCTGCTCTTCCGCCATCATCGGTAGTAGCTTTAATGGTAGCTTCGCCTTTTGTTTTTCCCGTTACCAGACCGGTGGCATCAACCGTTGCAATTTTGTCATCGCTTGATTTCCATGTAACTTTTGTGTTTGTTGCATTTGCCGGAGTAATATCGGCTTTAATTTGCAATGTCTTGCTAACGGCTACAATTGCTGTTGCCGGTGTTAATGATATCAACTGTACAGGAACTGTTGCCGTAACGACCGTAACAATGCAACTGTCTGTTTTTGCCCTGTCCGCGGTAGTAACGATAATGGTTGTCTTTCCTGCCGCTACTCCGGTTACCTTGCCGGTTGCATCCACAGTTGCAATACCTGCGTTTTGAGCTTTCCAGGTAACTTTTTTATTTGTTGCGTTAGGCGGCGCCACATTCGGTAATAAAACTTCCTGTTTCCCAATAACAAGCGAAATATTTTGCTTGTTCAGTTTCACGCCCGTTACCGGTATTTTAGGATCGTTTTTGTGTTTGTGGCAAGATACCAGCGCTATACTCATTATCATTGCCGACAGCATAATCCCACTTAAAATTTTACTTTTTTTCATTGTTTTCTCTCTTTTTTTTAATAAATAATCTGTTTTATTTTTATGTTTTTTTGCAGCATGTTCTTATCTGTACGGTCGGCATCATGTTTTTACTTTGCTCCTTTGTCATAACAGAAAATAAAAGCGATATTATTTTTCTGTAATTTACAATTTGCTTTGGTACAGGCACAGATGCTATCATGTCAAAAAAATGCAGTCGTGAATATTGGCGAGTTAAAATTACACTTACGGATATACATGTAAATATATCTTTTATTGCACTTATATTGACTGTAATATAAATCTATGCCTTATAACAAAATGATCATTTCAAAACTTTTTTGCAAACGTACAAATACCTGATGCATACAAAAAAACTTGCGACAAAAGTAGTTGTTTATGTGTAAACTGATTTTAAAACAACATAAAAAAATATAAAATATTCATCATTTTATCCGATACAGTCTTAAAATTTAATTAATAATCTGATATAGCTTTAAATTTGTTATATTTGTAATATCAATAATTATATCTAACATTGCACTGTACCGGTTGCTGACCGATGCGTTCCTGTATGGCATTATTATTTCGTATGCTGTTAATAGTCAGGATATGATACATAAAAATATACTGACAACAATGTAAAGAATATAATGATACGGAATCTGATTTTTCACAGGCATCCATAATCATGCGTCTCCACGCGCATTTTATATCGCGATATTCATATTCTGTTTTTTGAACGGGAGTGAGTAAATTTCTATCAGGATGGAGGAAAATTTCCGTTTAGAAAGAAATTTATTTTTATCAAAAAGAAATTTATCTATGTCAGGATATAAAATAGAAACGGTTTTTTGTACGGCAAACCGTAAGGCGAAAATATTTTGTTTAAAGGCATTATTTTATCCGGTAAAACAGATTATCAGTTTAAATGGGCGTTATGCAATAATTCAAAAATGAAAAATATTCCGTAAACAACGCTTGCCACTCCGTTTACAGTAAAAAAGGCTGCATTTATTCTTCGCAAATCGTTCGGTTTTATTATTAAATGCTGATATGCAAGCATTGCCGAAAATATTATTGATCCTGACATGTAAAAAATCCCGAATTTGCCGTGAAAATAAATTATAACGAGCAGAATTATTACGATAAAATGCAAAAACGAAGAAAGTATCATTGCTTTTCTACGTCCCATAAATGCAGGAATTGATTTCAGCGATTGACTTTTATCAAAGTCTTCGTCCTGCAAGGCGTAAATTATGTCGAAACCAGCCGTCCACAGCAATACTGCTGCCGAAAGCAGTATCGGCGTTACGCTTACATCCGCGCAAACTGCAATGTACGCGCCTGTCGGCGCTATTGCAAGCGCAGCGCCAAGCACAAAATGACAAATTGCCGTGAAACGTTTTGTATAGCTGTAAAAAAGGACAACAAAAAGCGCAAGCGGCGACAAATAAAACGCAAGATTATTTATGAAAAATGCTGTTATACAAAACAGAATACAATTTATAACAACGAAAATTAAGGTCGCTTTTGGAGAAATTATCTTTGCGGGTATTTCGCGCAGTACAGTGCGAGGATTTTTTTCATCGATTTTGCGGTCGGCATAACGGTTGAAAGCCATTGCCGTATTACGTGCAAAAACCATGCACAACAGCATTCGCAACAGCAAAATCCAGTCGAACGACAATTCGGCATGTTCATAGTATCCTAAAAAAAAGCCGATACAGGCAAATGGCAACGCAAAAACCGTATGTTCAAACTTTACGAGCGACATGTAATTTTTAAGACTGTCTGCTTTCATTAATTTCCGCGAACATTTTACATTAAAAATTCAATTTCCTTACATTTTACATCTTTTACCCGCAACTGGATATTTGCAACCCCGCGATAGTAATTTTCGGCAATAGAATAGCAAATATCTATCGGATTTCCGCCTTTTATGAAGTCGAAATGCTCCGACAGGTTAAACGCAATACCGTGAAACGGATGGTAAGGTTCGTCTTCCTGAATTATTTCGAGTTTTACATGCTCGCCGAACTGTCCTACTTTTCGACTGTTTCCGTTGTCATATACGTTTTGAGTGAGAAAAACAGGCGACATGTTTCCCGGCCCAAAAGGCTGAAACTGTTTAAGTATTCTGAAAAATTTCGGCGTAATCTGCTTAAAGTCCAGATATGCATCAATCGAAACCTGCGGTGTCATTATTGATTCGTCGATAGTATCGTTTACATATTTTTCGAATCGGGATTTAAACTTTTCAAGATTTTCCTCTTTCATTGTAAGACCTGCTGCATAAGTGTGTCCTCCGAAAGTGTCAAGCAAATCGGAACATGCTTCAACCGCCTGATGCAAGTCAAAACCGGGAATGCTGCGAGCCGAGCCCGAAATACATTCATTGGATTTGGTAAGAACTATCGTTGGCCTGTAAAACGACTCTATCAATCGGGATGCAACTATTCCGACAACGCCTTTATGCCAGTTTGGATTGTAAACAACGGTAGTTTTTCTGTTTTCATCTTCCGATTTCACCATTTCAATGGCTTCGAGAGTTATTGCCCTGTCAACATTTTTGCGCTCGTTATTTACCGAATTGATAGATGTAGCCTGTTCGATAGCCGATTCTTCATTGTCGGCAATCAATAAATCAACCGCACTGCGACCCTGTTCCATTCGTCCTGCAGCATTTATTCGCGGTCCTATTTTGAATACAATATCATCGATCGATATTTGATGATTCTCAAGCCCCGAAAGCTTTATTATTGCCCGCAATCCGTTGCGCGGGTTTTCATTGAGACATTTCAGCCCGTAAAAAGCCAAAATTCTGTTTTCGCCTACAAGCGGAACAATATCGGCAGCAATGCTCACTACTACAAGATCAAGATATTTTTCGATATTTTCGGACGGAATGTTATTTTCTTTTCCCAGCGCCTGAATCAGCTTGAATCCTACGCCGCACCCCGAAAGTTCCTTAAACGGATATTCGCAATCGCAGCGTTTCGCATCCAGTACGGCAACGGCATTCGGAATATCGTCTCCCGGCAGATGGTGGTCGCAAATAATAAAATCTATTCCAAATTGATTTGCATAGTCTATTTTTTCGTTGGCTTTTATTCCACAATCAAGCGCTATTATAAGTTTTACGTTGTTTTCCTTTGCATGATCTATGCCTTTTGTCGAAATTCCGTAACCTTCATCGTATCTGTCGGGAATATAATACGAAATGCGGGAATGTATTTTATGAATAAACGAATACACCAGAGCAACTGCTGTTGTGCCATCCACATCATAATCGCCATAAATCATAATATGTTCATTATCGGCAACAGCCTGATTTATACGATTAACAGCTCGCCGCATATCTTTCATAAGGAATGGATTGTGCAGATTTTCGAGTTGAGGGCGAAAGAAAAACCGGGCTTGCTCAAAAGTATAAACTTCACGCTGCACCAGTAATTGTGCAAGTGTCCGGTCAATTCCAAGATCTGTTGCCAGACTGTTAATTTTTTCGAAATCGCCGGAAACGGGCAATATCCATTTTTTTTCTACACTCATCTGCAATATAATAAGGTTTCGAGTAAAATTATTATCGAAACAAATTTTGCAAAGTTAATATTTTTTGACTTATTACAGCGAATGTGCGTCAATTTTGAATATGTTTTCATAATATTCTTAAATCAGAATAATTTTCAATCAGGTTTTTGTTAGCTTTGAAGCATAAAAATATATGACATTTAGAAAGATTTACTGTGATAAACATCATATTTTATTAAAACTGAAAATATTGAGATATTGAATTATTATAATCGTATTAATTATAATTTCACATACGTTTATTTATTCAAAGTTATATTTTATGTTAAAATTGCATATGCTTAAAGTTGACATACCGGTAAGTAAAAATTTTTCTAAATTTTCAATTTTATTCTCATTTTTCCGAGTATCCATGTTACGCCAATTACAGCAAAAGCAAATAACAGGGATTTTATCAATCCTCCGGCGCCCGAGCGCGTAAATTCGGGATAAGTAACGGATGCAAGCGATACGACGGCATACCAAATCGAAGGAACAATATAACATGTAAGCGTACTTGTACCGGCAGGCTTGATTATATCGAACCACGATTTTTTACCTTTAATATCGGTTAGCCGGTAAATGAAAATCAGACAGACAAAAGATATTGATATGCAGTAAAAAATCCATGTGCATGTTTCCTGCAGTTTTGAAATTATGAAATATCTGTGCGAAACGGTTGCCGCTGCAAACATTAAAGCAGAAACGGCAATATACGATGAACATAATTTTCCGAAATCTTCTTTATGCCGGTTGCGCTGCATTAGCAACGATGCAATAATTCCGGCAAATGCAAGCGACTGAAAACTGCCGTTGCCGGGAATAAAACCTGAAATTCCTGTTTTTGCTGCAAGCCCCGAATTTTCGGCAATGCATAAAAGCGTGAAAAATATCCATGCTGTAATGTTCGGCAAAAATCGGTTTTTTGTAAATATGAAAATAACTGCCGAGTAAAAATACGTCCAGCCTATCAGTCCGAGTATTTGCCACCAGCCCGGACGCAAGCCGACCAAACCATCGTCATTTGCACCTTTAAGCAAAAACAGATAGAAGATTATTGTGAAAATTATTATGTTTTTTAACAGGTTAAATATATTTCGGCTGCGCCAAAAGTCGTTTATTATCGGAACAAGCGCACAAACGGCAATCACCAGGTATTGAAAAACAGACTGAGCGCCGCCTGCAAATCCGACAGAGATAAACCACGAAATAAGCTGATTTTCATTTGCTGTCGCACGGTTGACAAATATCAGTGCAAGCATCGCGAGTATCGCCCAGCCGAAAGTTTGCAAAGCCGCAAATATTTTTTTTGCTGTTCCTTCGGCTTTCGGATAAACGTTCCATATCATAAAGAAAGCGGCAACAGACAGCAATTTAAGCCATTCAGGAGCAATACCAATTGCATTTGCCGTTTCTGCAAAACTATTCATCGAAAACAGTCCCATCGTCAAAAGCGCAATGGTTCGTTGCGATATGTGCGAAAATATTTGCATTGACGAATCGCCTTTGTCTGTTCGATTTTTTACGGCAAACGGAATCGACAGTCCCACGCAAAACAAAAAACACGGAAAAACGATATCCGAAAGTCCAAGCATATCTTCGTCATGCGCAGCATGATGCATCCAGTGCGGAATGGTATCGCCAAGTGCAGAAATGTCATTAACAAAAATCATTAAAAGCATTGTCAATGCTCTGAAAATATCTATTGCTGCTATGCGTATTGCCTGATTTTTCATGCGGATTGTGAGTTTTTTATTACCCGGGATTAATCCTCGCTGCAATTATAAAATCTTTACATCGCCGTTTCAAGTTCATCAATCAGATGCTTTGCGCCCGAAAATTTGTCGATTATAAACAAAACGTAGCGAATGTCAACTGAAATATTGCGGCAATAGTCGGGGTCGAACATGATGTCGCTCATTGTCGATTCCCAGCAGCGATCGAAATTCAGTCCTATCAAATGTCCGTATGCATTCAGCACGGGACTTCCCGAATTGCCTCCTGTTGTGTGATTGGATGCCAGAAATGCAACGGGAAGTTCGCCTTTTTCGTTTGCATATTTTCCAAAATCCCTTACCGAATGTAAAGCTTCAAGCCGAGCAGGAATCTTATAATCGACAATATCTTCATTGCGACTTTTTTCGATTATTCCATCCAGCGTCGTATAATGCCTGTAAACAGTTCCATCGACAGGAGCGAAACCTTCAATTTTTCCGTATGCCACGCGCAACGTTGAGTTTGCATCGGGATACATATTCCTATCGGATTGCATTTCCATTTGTCCGCGCATGAAAAGACGCTGTTTCAATGCAAGTGTTTCATTCAGTTCACGCAATTTCGGCAAAATGTTTTTTTCATAAAATTCGGCAAACGATTTGTAAAAAACAACGGCAATATCATTATTAAATTCTTCCGCCTTTCCATCCGTATCATTCAAGAAATCATTAATCCACGACTGGTTTACAAGTTTTGTTTCGGAATAAATCCTGTTTGACATTTTTATAAAATCATTGCCATTTTCAGTACACAGTTTCACAAAGGCATCGGCATGATATTCTCCGGAAATATTGCTGTAAAAGGTTTGCATAACTTCGGCGAATATTTTCCTGTCGGTTTCATAACTGTAATTTTTAAAAAATTCCACTGCTGTTTTTTTCAGCGCTTCTATTCTTTTCTGCCGATTTTCGTCTGTTTTTTCTTTGAAAACATAATTCAGCCTTTCTGCAAGCCGTATAATTTCGGCAGCCATAACGGCTTCGTTGAAATAATCGTTCAGCAGCGAATATGTATTCAGTTCATCGTAGATCTGCTTGAAGTCGGCAAGCAGATCTTTATAAATTGAGCGCAAGCTATCCTTTTCAATCCATCCCGTAAAGCGTTTTTCAAATTCTATTTTTTTATTCACGGCATTCAATCGCTGCAAGCCCAGATATTCGCCCTGCCATTTTTTCCATGCGTTTGCAATGCCCGCCTGTTTTGAAGCGTATTTTATTCGTATTTCGATATCGTTTGCCATGTCGGCATTTATGATATTCAAACGTTGCGTGCGCAGTTTTATTTTGTGCGGACTGTGTTTCATCAGCATGTCAACTGCGCTGGATGGCAAATATTCCTGCGTTCTGCCCGGAAATCCGTAAATAAATGTAAAGTCGTTTTCTCTGTAGCCTTTCAGCGATACTTTCAGGTATTGTTTCGGTTTGTACGGAACATTGTCCTGCGAATACTGCGCCGGTTTATTTTCCCTGTTCGCATATATCCTGAAAACCGAAAAGTCGCCCGTATGCCGAGGCCACATCCAGTTATCGGTATCGCCGCCGAACTTGCCTATTGCGTCAGGCGGAGTTCCTGCCAGCCTTACATCGCCGTAAACTTCGTAAATATACAGAATGTATTGATTTCCATAATAAACGGGTTTAACAGCAGTTTCAAACCTTTTGTTGTCTTCGGCTTTTTTTGCTATTTCTACGGAACGGACACGTACCAGACTGTCGCGAATTTTTTCGGGAGTATTATCATCAATATCCTGTAATATTTGGGATGTAACATCTTCCATTTTGTAAAGAAATTTCACAGTCAGGTTCGGATTCGGCAGTTCTTCGCTGTACGATTTTGCCCAAAAGCCTTCGTCAAGATAATTATGTTCAACCGAACTGTGATACTGAATCTGGCTGTATCCGCAATGATGATTTGTAAACAGCAGTCCGCTGTTTGAAACCACAACGCCTGTGCATCCGCCATCGAACTGTACTATTGCGTCTTTCAAACTCGAACTGTTTATATCATAAATATCCTGCGCCGTAAGTTTAAATCCTTTTTTCTGCATGTCTTCGACAGTGTATTTTTGCAGTATCGGCAGCCAGATGCCTTCGTCGGCAAGCGCTGCAAATGACGTAACGACAATAATACCAACCGCAGCAATTAATTTTTTCATAATAATAATTTTTATTTAAATGTTTTTTATTTTCAACTTCATAAAAACCTGTGACAGTTTCTGTGTAAGTACAAATTACGGTAAAAAGTTTCAATTGTGCAAACAATTATTTAAACTTTTCATGTATCTTTGCAAAAGTATTTATTTTCTTATTTTCAATAAATTTACAAAATATAACCCGAACCTCAACAGCAATGAAAAAATACACAGCCATAATAGTAGAAGACGAGCATTTGCCCATGCTCAGCCTGATTCAAAAATTAAACGAATACCATCCCGACATCAAAATTGCAGATACCTGCAACGATGCCGAAACTTCTCTCGAAAAAATATTAAAAATAAAACCAGATTTATTGTTTCTGGACATTCAGCTGCCGAATAAAAATTCATTGTGGCTGATTGAACAGTTAAATGCCGCGCTGAAATCAATGCCGTATATAATTTTTACTACCGCGTTCAAAAGCGCCGATTATCTTTTGCAGGCAATAAAATTTCAAGCGGTTGACTATCTTTTTAAACCTGTTAACATTGTTGATTTGGCAAAAGCGATAACAAAGATGAAAGAAATGTCAAACAGGAATATAAATGTTCCCGACGCCAAATATTCTTTTCATACATTCAATTCCACGCTGATAATATCCGCATCCGAAATAGTATATTGCGAAGCTGACGGCAATTACTGTAAAATGTTTACGGATAAATATACCGAAGAAGCGATTTTTGAACGGCTTGGTAATGTGGAAGCAAAGCTGCTTTCAACGGAACTGTTTGTTCGCGCGGGGAAAAGGCATCTTGTAAACAGAAAAAACATTTACAAGCTGGATACGCGAAAACAGTCATGCTATCTGAAAACATCCATCAACAAATTTTATGAAGTGAATCTGTCGGCTGGAGGATTTGCCGCATTAAAAATCGAATTTGAAAAATAAACGCTTACCAAAAACTAATTTGACACATGACCCTGACTGTGCCTGCTGCAGGGCATGGCTGAGCAGGTCGTGTTAATACATAATTTCATATCTATTTGTTCCTTAAAAAGGGAACAAATCATTTATTAATAAATAATTACAAATGCAAATCAGATGAAAAAATTGCAGGGTTTTAATTAATACAGACATAAAACCCTGCAAATATTAAAAAATCTTATTTCCTCTTCTTTTGTCTTGATACAAAAGAAGCAAAAAATCAAGGCTTATACTTCTCGGCGACCCGCTAACGTCTCGACGACTAACGGAATTAATGTCTCGCTGCGCTTGACGAAATTCCGTTTTAACGCCGTCTTCGCCGAGCGGGTTCCGCCTGCGAAGTCTATGCCGGTTTTATTTACTAATCAACTTCTGTTCTTGCGTACATGTAAATTTTTCAACTGATCAACATGCAGAAAAATTAATAGCACGTAAAGCAGCGGCGTTCCCACAGGTCACAGCCGTAAATCGGAGTTACCGTATAGCGTCGGCTGCTCTTGATCTTTTGCTCACGCTGTTTTTATTTTTTATTGGTGTTCGCGAGCTTCGCTTACGCTTCGGTTGGTTACTTGTGTGTCAAGGCAAAAGTAACAGACAAACATCGTTATTATCTTTTATATCTGAAAAATATACTTTTTAAGGAACGACTAAATATCGGTTCTCTGACCTATTTCAAAAATAGCTTCCGACACGTTTATTATATAGTCGCCCAGTCTTTCCGCTTCATTTATCAAATCAATATAAACCGTTCCCTCCGAATATGTATATTTTCCGTTTTCGATATTTAATATGTGCTTGTCGCGAAGCTGCGAACGCTTTACGTTTATATCCTTTTCACATTCGTAGGCGTTATGTATTTCGCTTAATTGCGTAAATCCCTTATCAATATTGACGTTCATTATGTCAAGCGCTTTTTGCACGATGTCGAACATGTCGTTTAAATCCCTGTTCATTGTTTTGTCAAACTCAACCCTGTTTTCGCTTTTGCGTTTTAATGTTCGCGCAAGATTGTAAGCCGAGTCGGCAATGCTTTCTATTTCGTCAATTATCTTGTACATCCCCTGAACCCGGTGAACGTTAAGCTCGCTCAGGTCGCCTTCCGATACTTTTGTAAGATAGTTTGCTATTTCAACCTCTATTCTGTCGCTAATATCTTCATATTTTTCGATACGGGCAAACTGCTCTCCGAATTTGTCGGGTTCTGCTCCATTAAACATCTCGCGCACAATCAAAAACATTCGCGTACAGCGTTGTGCGTAAAGGCTTATTTCCAGTTTTGCCTGCTGCAGCGACAGCGCTGCTGTTGACATCATGCCTGTAGTAATGTAACGAAGTCGAAAAACTTCTTCGGAAGTATCTTTCTGCTTTATAAGCTTGGTTACTATCTTGACTATGTATTTTGTAAACCATACAAGAATGAGCGTATTTGTAATATTGAACAGCGAATGAAATATCGAAAGTGAAATTGTAACATCGCTTCCGGCTCCGTCAAGCGGATTGCCTGCTCCAAGCGCGGTTGACGCCAAAGCTACCAGATTTAAAAACGGATGATACAGAATCAGTACCCAGGCAACTCCGAAAAGATTAAATACGGTATGAGCCAGCGCCGCACGCCGTGCCGAAACATTTGCAACCATTGCAGCCAGATTTGCCGTGATTGTTGTTCCTATGTTTTCACCAAGAACCATTGCCGCAGCAAGCTCAAACGTGATCCAGCCGTTTGCGCACATTATCAGCGTAAGCGCTACCGTTGCACTCGACGACTGAATTATCATGGTAAGTATGGTTCCCACTGCAACAAAAAGCAAAACCGACAACATTCCGCCGTTTGTGTAGTTTCTTAAAAACGACACTATTTCGGGATTATTACCAAGATCCGGCATGTTAGCCTGCATAAACGACAAGCCTAAAAACAGCAGGGCAAATCCTATGAGCAGTTCGCCCATTGTTTTTCTGCGCTTGCTTTTCAGCATCATCATCGGAACGCCGATTGCAATTATGGGCAGTGCTAATGTGGCGACATCGGCTTTAAAGCCGAGCAGCGAAATAATCCACGCCGTAGCCGTTGTTCCGATATTTGCGCCCATAATTACGCCTATTGACTGCGTTAAGGTCATTAATCCCGCATTTACAAAACTTACAATCATTACAGTGGTTGCGCTCGACGATTGTATTACGGATGTAACAAACGTTCCTGTAAGTATTCGCTTAAAAGGATTTGAAGTCATCGAAGCTAAAATATTGCGCATTTTTTCGCCTGCGACTTTTTGAAGAGCATCGCTCATTTTCATCATTCCATACAGAAAAAGTCCTATGGAACCGATTAGTGCCAAAATCGAAAATATTAAGTTCATTTTAATAATTTTTGCAAAACAAAAGTAGTCATATAATATTTACTGTGAAAAAAAAGTTATTAACAGAAGATTTTTTTGTGAATTTTGCATAATAAAATACTTTTGCGTAAGTTCGCAAAAAAATAAAGGAAAATGAAACTGATTTCGTATAATCTGAACGGTATCCGTTCGGCTCTCGGCAAAGATTTGATAGGCTGGCTCAAAACCGAGCAGCCTGATATTTTATGTATTCAGGAAACAAAAGCGCAACCCGACCAGACAAATTCGCATTTGTTTGAAGAATTAGGCTACAGTTGCTATTGGCACTCTGCCGTCCGTCGCGGATACAGCGGAACAGGCATTGTCAGCAAGATTCGTTTTGACAAGGTGAGTTTTGGCATCGGAATGGAAAAATTTGATGCGGAAGGTCGATTAATCCGCGCCGACTTTGGCGACAAAACGCTTATCTGTTCTTATTTTCCATCAGGAACCATGGGCGACATCCGGCAGGAATTTAAAATGGATTACCTGCATGTTTTTACCAGGTATGTAAAAATTTTGAGAAAAGAACGCCCAAACCTGATAATAACAGGCGATTTCAACATTTGTCATAGGGCTGTTGATATAAATAATCCCGAAAAGCATGTAAACGTATCCGGATTTCTTCCCGAAGAACGCCAATGGTTTGATGAATTTATCGACCTTGGCTTTGTTGATACTTTCCGCGAATTTTGTAAGGATGGCGAACGTTACAGCTGGTGGAGCTATCGCTCGGGAGCGCGTCCGCGAAATCTCGGCTGGCGCATCGATTATTTTCTTGTTTCGGAAAACATGAAAAACCGGCTTGTTGATGCCGATATTCTTGATACTGTCGTTCACTCCGACCACTGTCCCGTTAAACTGATAATGTAACGTAAGAAAAAAAGCCGCTTTCGACAGTTAAAAAAACAGCAGTCAAACCACATGCCAGATTGGATGCTGTTAAAAAAAAATTTCGGACACAAAAAAAGGAGTGGATAAATATTTTTTGTACCCTCAGGCGGAATCGAACCGCCATTTAAAGTTTAGGAAACTGTATTTATTTTTAAATTAATTAATTGATATTTAATTATTTGTATTTTTATTTTTTGGTTTTGGTGGAACTATGGTTGAAGTTGAAGTCTGTTTGCCTTAATTATATGCCGGATAATATATAGATATTGTCTATTAAGTTTTATTTTTATATAAATTTTATATATTAAATTTTATCTATTTTATTTGCTTTTTAATAAATTATATTTATCTTTGCAAAAATTTTAAATTTTATTATTATGGTAGCATTTCTTCAAATATTACTTTCAATAGACTTGATTGCTATTGCATTTGCATTGTGGTATGTCTGTAAAATACTTGACAAGAATAATCGTTAGGTATTTTTTAATAATTTATACACTTCTGCTAATTTGCATTTAGTTTGATAGAAAGTTTACTTTTCAAATTACGAGAAATTAATGCATGGAGGTAATAATTGTCCACAATAAACCCGATAAGGCAATGACAACCGAAATTACTGATATTGTTATTGCAGTTTTTGCATTTCGCGCAGTATTCGGATAATTTTTTATCAAACATTCCAAATTCTGAATTTCGAGAGTTGATATTTTGTCTAACTGTTGTTTCCTGTCAAATTCTTCTGTTCTTTTTTCTTCTTCTATCTTAAAACAAGTGGCAAAACCACCGTTATTTTTAAACAATTCCGTTTTATTACCTTTGCCTATTATCCATGAAAACATAACACTTTTACCTCTATTTATTTCGCAGCAATCACAACTTTCAAGTATCACGGAATAATAATTGAATTTAGCTTGCTGTTCG
Organism: Prevotellaceae bacterium; assembly: GCA_031265155.1. GTDB lineage: Bacteria > Bacteroidota > Bacteroidia > Bacteroidales > UBA932 > JAIRKV01. Next base: position 24,422 of record JAISDB010000202.1, read on the forward strand.
CTGTCTTTAAGACTGTCGTCTATTAATTTGGCTTTTACTAATTCTTTATAGGTAAATATATTACCTTTTACCAATTCATTCAGCATGTAATCAAGAACAGGAATATCCTCTTTTTTAATTTTTTCTTCCATAATCTATTTTTATCTAAAATTAAATTTTAATACTTAATATTATATTCATTTTCAATCAATTATAATTATTTTTTCAATGATTTTTCGTAGCGTTTGCATATCATAGCTTTTTATCTTAATAATATCAAATTCTTTAAGACAAAATTCTTTCTGGGCTTTTGTTAGATTTATATCTCCTTTGTCTAATAATATTTGGATTGCTATTTTCAAAAAGTGGTTAAACCTTTCCTCGTCTTCTTCATTATTTATAAGTATTGATATTATGTTAATAATGGCAGTCGTGGGTATTCCCATATTGAGATTAGCAAAAAACATATTTAAATCGATGTAATCTTGGCTCTTGTTTAGATCTTTTTCTATTCTTTTAAGTTCTTTATTTGTTCGTTCTCTTTCGACTGTCAGTCTGTTTGTTATTAGTTTGTTAATGTGGTTTTCTAAAAATATTATAGAGTATACTTGCCAACCGATTAATATCATAACCAACATAGATAACACTGAAATTGTCCATCCCAAATAAGATGTTTCACTTAAAGAAAAACCATTTAATGACGTGCATATTGCTATTATGCCGATGATAATTGCAAAAATTGAAATCCATAAAGATATTTTTTCTATTTTGACTTTAGTAGGTAACGCATCGTCCATGTTCAACAGTTTTTTCTTTTGTTTTCTTTGCCATAATTTTAATTTTTTAATTTATAATATTTAATTATTCATTTAATATCTTTATTACTCTATCTTTAAGATTGAGTTTAATAATATCTTCTGTATTTAATTCAACTTCTAATAAAACCTTTGCTACCTTAGGGCTAAAATCATAATTTGCCTTATCACAATTTGTCTGTTTTTTTTCAATAGAAAAAAACTTTGCAAAGTCATATTCAAGCGCGATGGAAATATTGTACAACGTGTGCGTGTCAATACTTTTTCGTTTCAATAAATAATCTACACTTTGAGGTTTAACTTCCAATCTTCGGGCAAGTTCAGCCATTGTTACGTTCTGATTTTTCATAATATCAGATATGATATTACCGATATGAATATTAATGTTTTTCATTTTAACAAAATTAAAGAATTAAATATTATTGATTTATAGATATTTATAAAAATTTGTCTGTTAATTTATCATAATTTGTTTGATTTATCAAAATTTATCTGTTATCTTTGCATCGTGTTTAGACCAATTCACGATAAACATAAAAAAATATAACGTTCAAACCTGCAAAGTGAGAACGTAGCAAAAAGGATGAAAATAAGAGATGTGAATTGGTCGCAAAAACTCAAATTTTTGTCCTTTTTGTTTTTATAAGTTGCAAAGATAAAAAATTATATAAAAAGAATAATAACAGTAACAATAAAAAAAGTAAGAAAATGGAAACAAAAACAAAATTCAAAAAGAACACACCGAAACCATGTCAGCAATGCGCCATATACGGGTATTGCTCAAACGCTTCGATAAGAGAAGCCGCAAAGAAAGGCTGCAAGCCACACACGGGTAATGCCGTACAGTCTATTAATGTTCATCTTAATATTAACAGCTAAAAAATAAACAGAATATGGCAAGGTATAATCATTTTGGAATTCGCCCCTATAAAAGAATATTGTTTG
>JAISDB010000203.1 GCA_031265155.1 Prevotellaceae bacterium
TCTTTCAACTCAAAAATCAAATCGTTCAGGGCAGAACTCAGGGGAGTTCTTGATATACCTTTTTTTCTTTTCCGCTTATCAAAGCTCTATGCCTAAACACAGGGTTTTGCAGGTGAGCCGTAAAAATCATAAAATTGATTGCCTAAATGACGGAAATAGTCGTCGAGGGCTTGGCTGTTGTCACCCACAAAAACGTCTTTCCAAACCGGTAATATGTTCATATAGTAGAATATAAAACGGCTGAATAAGCCGTTTTCGGCATTGGGTATCAATGTCGAAACTTGTTTTGGCGTTCCCGAAAGCAACGCCGACAAGCGGGGCGTTTGTATAAATTCCTCATGCTCGGCAAAATTCAAACAAGTTTGATTTTGCTCTAGCTTAATTGCAATTTTCAGATAGTCGTCATGCCATGAGGATTTGTATTCTACGTTTTGCTATTCGGGCATTTTCATAAATCTATCTACTATTCCTTCCAATCATATTTTGTTTTATCACACCCACAACGAATCTTTTTTGTAACGTTGTCGTAATTTCGTAAAGAAATTTTTGGTCGTTTACATCCTGATTCCTGACAAAGAAAAATATTCTCCAATTCTTTTATGTCTGCCCAAAATGCTTTTAAATCACCAAGTCTTGGATTAAATGGATTATCATGGGAAAGTAAATTTCCCAATAAAGAAGAATTTGCAACGCGGTCAATAATGGGCAGTTTGTTTTTTAAGTCCTGTCCGGCATGTTTGTTGATTTCAGATTTTAAAGCGTTTAATAACTCATCCGGCATACGCTTTTCGTTTATATCGTTGTATTTGAAACAAACTTTAACATCCAAACTTATACAAATATCTTTAAGGGTTGATTCCAAATATTTCCGTATTGGATTCCCCAGTAAATCAATTATTCCATTAGCAAGATTTACTTCTATCAATTCTTTTAATTCATTGGGGTGTTCATCAAGATGGGTTCCTTTAGCTTCCGTCCACTTGATTTCACCAAGCAGCCAATTTTTCTTTTTGGCAATTTGCCGGATATAACTAAACCATTCCGATTCGTGGGTCAGCAAAATAATTTGATACTCTGCAAACTTTTCGAAAAGTAAATCTGCAAATCGTTTTCTGTGAGTAGTGTCAAAGCTTGATATTACATCATCCAGGATAATGAATTTGTTCTTTTTATTAAATGCAATCACAGACGCTAAGAAGAAAGAAATACCAAAGCAATTAAGATGCGATTCACTGAAGTATTTCTGCGGTGGCGAAACCCATTCGTCATTGTATTTATATTCAACAGTAATTCCGTTTAATTCATCATCTTCGCCAATCGTAACAATTCTAATTTCATAAAACTGCTCACCGGGATTCATATATTGGTAAAATTCATTTATTGATTCTGAAAATGTATTAATAAAACTTTCCAACCCTTCTTTTTGCCATTTTACAAATTCGTTATAAATAAGTTCCAGCGATTTTTTCTGATATTCAAGTTTATTCTTTTCTTTTTCAAATTGCTTGATTTTCAGGAATGCATCTTTTGCTGCTGATATGCTGGCATATAATTCTGTTGAATTATCTTTCTTTATTGCTGTTTGAATTTTTTCAATGCGCTGCACAATATCATCCTGTATTAAAAAGTCATTTTCCAATAAAATTAAATCGCTGTTTGCCGGCAGTTTATTTCCCGAAGTTACTTTCTCTGCTGCAGCTTTTTGATACTCATATACCTTTACCTTTAAACTGCCTATAATCTTTTTGATATTTTCATTTTCGGGTTCATTCAATAATGGATCTTCTAAAATTACATCCAATCTTTTTAATCGTTCCGTTGCAATATTGGCGACAGTTTGTTTCGCTGCATCAAATGCGGCTTTCTTTTTCGATGATTCTTCAATTTCTTTTAGTCGCCTTTGAATGTCTGAGGTTAATTCTTCAGTATTTTTCGGCTGTAAACATAATGGACAGGAATTTTCTTTGTGATATTTCTTTATTAATATTTTTTCTCCCGACTTTAATAGTTCCGTTAAAAAGGTTTGCATAATTGCCTGAACATTTTCGGCAATTTTATTAAATTCCGAAAAGTATTTTTGATACTCACTGTCTATAAAGTTTATTTCGCCTTTTAAAGTAGCAAGAACTTGGCTGGTTTTTTCCAGGAATTGAAGTTCTATAACCTGTTTTATATTTGCAGGCTTTTTTATGTGATTTAATACGGCGTCAATATCAGCAATAGATTTGACTGTAATTCCGGTTTTTAATGGATTTATGATTTCATTGATTTTGTCATATAAATTTTCTTCTTGACTTATGGCTGCACCTATTTTAGTAATCAATGTCTGTTTTTGAGCATTGATTTGCCCTTCAAAATTTTGGGTTTTCATTTCGGTTTTTGTAGAACCAAACGCTTTTTTTAAAACATCTTTAGTTTTTGTAACTTCTGAAAAACCGATAATATCGGAAAGGTAGGTTAACTTTTCTCCTTTTGTTTGGTCAACAAATCCGCGTAATTGCTGATAGCGCAACAAGAGATTCTCACTTTTGGATTTATCATGGTATTTTGAAAAATCTTCTTCGGATGAGTTTGATAGCGCTACTGTAAGTTTATTCTTTTTATATTGTAATTTTTTTGTCGTATTGAGATTGCTTTGGTTATAATTAATTATTACACTTGATGTTTCTGTCTCATTCAGATACGAATTTCTCAAAGCTTCCTTTAAATCAATTTCGCCTCCCGACAAATGGGTAACTTTATCGGTATAAAACCATTCAATTGCATCGGAGATACTGCTTTTTCCCGTACCATTATCGCCATACAACAAAATAGATTTTTCGTTAAGAGGCAATGTAACAGTGCTTTTTATTCCTCTGATTCCTGAAATTGAGATATTTTTAATTTTCGTTGCCATTTTGCTGTCTTACTTTTTGAAGTTCATTTGCCACGTTTTTATCTGTTAGCTTGTCTTGAGCATATAAGTCAGCCAAGCTATTTGCAATAGCAACATCCACACCCTCAATTGCAGTGATTTTGCTAAAAAAGCCATCAACTATCTCTTTTCCTGATTTTACTACCTGTTCATCCATGTTTTTTATTTAAAGTAATTCCAATCAATTTTAAATTCAGTTGTGAGCGTGTTTTTGAGTATTTCAAAACCTGTTTTATTATTACATATTGGGTAAACACCAAAGTGCTCTACAAAATTTAGGATGAAATAACTTTCTAAGTCTTCAACACGGAACTGCCATATATTTTTCAGCATTTCAATATTAATGTAAGTAAACCATAAAGGGTCAACTTTTCTATAACTAACTAATCCTGCATTCTTTGATTTACCTTCAAAATGTCCGAGTAGACGGCTTCCAATACTATTGGTCTTCTTTTCACTCATTCCGATATAGAGCAATCTCGACTTACCAAATGGATATTGAACTTGAATGTTAGACGTAAAAATAAAATACAAACCAGTTATACCATTCAAAGGTTTGATATTACTTGCCTCAAATGACATTTGTCTATCAAAGTAAATATTGACAATATTTGTATTTTTACTATTAGTCATACAGGTATTTTACATGTCTGTTTATATAACTATTTAGCCCCTTGCCGTTTCGAGCTAAATTTTTCATGTTTTCAACATGATGACTTCCTGCTCTTCGATAGCTGTATGTATATGTTTTGCCTGTTCCGGAAAATTTTACTTTGAGGTAATCATGCCCAATTTCATAGGCTGATACTCCGGAATCTCCTCCAATGTTGCTATATCTTTCCATACTTTTTTTAAATTATTTATTGTTATTATTTTAAATAAAAAACGGTGTAAATGTACGAATATTTTTTTATATGTAAGGCTTTTGTGCGGCTTGCAAAGAAAAATTTGTTTCGGTGCGAAGCAGCGAAGAGGGTGTGATGAGTGGAGCCTTGTTTTTAAGGAGGCGAAGCGTAAACAACCGCTTTTAATAATTTAATAATCTTCCGCTGTCGTTCCAGTCGCCATATAGTTTGTTTTGTTTTGTGTTCTCAACAAACTTTTTTAATCTGCTCTTAAACAATTCCAAGTGTCCTTGCTGGATTGTGTCAATTCGCACTCTGATATAAAGTTCAGGAAATGCCAAAAAATTGTTGTAGGTTTCATTGTCCTTTTTCAGTTCCGCCAATACTTCGGGTGAAATCTTACATGATTTTT
>JAISDB010000228.1 GCA_031265155.1 Prevotellaceae bacterium
CAAAAGAAGGTTTGTCAATGAGCGAGCTTTTAGTCCGATTCGACAAATTAGATGAATCGTGGTTGAATTGGCATTATCTTACGTTCACATTGATCTTGTTAAAAGTTTAAATGAGTTTATCTTGTAAAATAAAATGCCTAAAAAACAATATGTCACATCAGCTTTACAGATTTTTTTCCTATCCGTTTCTTAAATCCGGATTTGATTATTCCCATTCGATGGTTGCGGGCGGCTTTGAGCTTATGTCGTACACAACACGATTTACGCCTTTCACTTTATTTATAATTTCGTTAGACACTTTTGCCAGAAAATCGTAAGGCAACTTTGCCCAGTCTGCCGTCATTGCATCGGTTGATGTAACCGCGCGCAGAGCGACCGTATTTTCATAAGTGCGCTCATCGCCCATGACGCCAACAGAGCGCACAGGCAACAAAACTGTACAAGCCTGCCAGACTTCGCCGTACAAACCGTATTGACGTAAAAGACTTATGTAAATATCGTCGGCATCCTGCAATATGCGAACTTTTTCGGGCGTAATTTCTCCGAGAATACGAATTCCGAGTCCCGGACCCGGAAAAGGATGCCGGTTTATAAGATTTTCGTACATTCCCAGCTCTTTGCCTACCCTGCGAACTTCATCCTTAAACAGCAGTCTCAGCGGTTCAATCAGTTTCAGTTTCATATATTCGGGCAATCCGCCTACGTTATGATGCGATTTGATTGTAGTTCCAGTAATGGAAAGCGATTCGATAATATCGGGATAAATTGTTCCCTGTCCAAGCCATTTTACATTTTCCAGTTTTGCCGCTTCTTCGTCAAAGACATCAATAAAAATTTTTCCTATTATCTTGCGTTTTTGTTCGGGATTGTCTATGCCTGCAAGAGCAGCATAAAATTTATTTTTTGCATCAACGCCGATTACGTTCAATCCGAGATGTTTATAGTCGTTAAGCACATTTTCAAACTCGTTTTTCCGCAATAAACCGTTATCTACAAAGATGCATGCAAGATTTTTGCCTATTGCCTTGTCCAGCATGACGGCAGTTACAGAACTGTCAACTCCGCCCGACAGTCCGAGTACAACTTTGTCGTTTCCAAGCTTTTGTCTAAGTTCAGCAACTGTTGTTTCGATAAATGACGATGGCGTCCAGTTTCTTTTGCAACCACAAATGTCAACAAAATTTTCAAGTATTTTTATTCCATCTTCACTGTGAAAAACTTCGGGATGGAATTGTACGCCCCATGTCTTTTCATTTTTAATTTGGTATGCCGCTATAGAAACTTCAACTGTACCGGCAATGATTTCAAAATTATCGGGAACTTCGGTTATCGTATCTCCGTGCGACATCCATACCTGCGAATTTATGCGTATATTTTTTAAAAGGTCATTTGAACTGTCGAAAGCCGACAGGTTTGCCCGTCCGTATTCGCGTGTTCCGGCAGCTTCGACTTTTCCTCCCGAAACGTGAGAAATCAATTGCGCTCCATAACAAATTCCCAATAGCGGAAAACGATTGCGAATATTCGAAATATCAGGCTTAAAAGCATCCTTGTCGTAAACCGAATAAGGACTTCCAGAAAAAATAACGCCGCATATATCATCGCAATATTCGGGAAATTTATTGTAAGGAAATATTTCGCAATATACATTCAATTCGCGCAGCCTGCGTGCTATTAATTGAGTAGTTTGAGAACCAAAATCAAGAATAATTATACGTTCCGCCATTTTTCCAAATTTTTAAAATATCAACAAAGGTAGTAAAAAGTTATAAAGTTTATAAAGTTGTATTTATTAATTGAACTTACGTTACCCTGGTAACAGGGATATTATCCAAAATTAATGCCATTATTGTGATTTAATACCTCAATCTGTTCGTCTTCAACAGAAATTTAAATATCATTAAATCCAATTTATCCTGAATCACAACAGGTTATTATATATCTTTACTTAAACACTCTCAATTAAAAATAGTCAGTAACAAGGAAGCCTCGTCTGAACTGAGAATAAAGCGGAGAAAAATTAATTTTCAGGAAAATATTTTGACAAAAAAGAATTTGTAAGTAACTTTGCAAAGTTATTAAAATAAAATTGCATGAATGTCGAACAAAATAAATCACTCGAATACAATACATTAAACGGCACAAACGTTTGTTTGCGCCGTTTTTTTATGAATGCGGTTTTTTATGATTATAAAAAAATATGAAAGCAAAGTTAATTCTCGAAAACGGCAGGCAGTTCGCCGGAACATCGTTTGGTTACGAGCATCCGACTTCGGGCGAAGTGGTTTTTAATACATCAATGTGCGGTTATCCCGAAAGCCTTACCGATCCATCATATATTGGCGAAATTCTGGCGCTTACGTATCCGCTTGTCGGAAATTACGGCGTGCCTGCAAACGAATTTGACAGATACGGACTGTCGCGTTTTTTTGAATCCGAAAAAATTCACGTACGTGCATTGATCGTTTCCGACTGTTCGGAAAATTACTGCCACTGGAATGCAGACGGAAGCCTGAGTAGCTGGTTGAAACATCAGAAAATTCCTGCAATATCAAACATTGATACACGCGCGCTTACGAAACTTTTGCGCGAAAACGGCAGCATGCCCGGACAAATAGTTTTCGACAGCGACTTGCCGGTTTCGGAAATATATAACCCTGCCGCCGAAAATCTTGTTTCGCAGGCATCGTGCAAACACATTATGCGATACAACGAAGGCGGCGAATATAAGGTAGTGCTGGTCGATTGCGGAGTGAAACATAATATTATCCGCTGCCTGCTTAAACGAAACGTCGAAGTAATACGGGTGCCGTGGGATTACGATTTTACGCAAATCAACTGTGACGGATTATTTATTTCCAATGGTCCGGGTAATCCTGAATACTGTAAGGAAACAGTAGAAAATATCCGAAAAACCCTCAACGGTGATAAGCCTGTTTTTGGAATTTGCATGGGAAATCAATTGCTGTCGCTTGCAGGCGGAGCAAAAACATACAGGCTGAAATACGGACATCGCAGTCACAACCAGCCTGTACAGATGCTTACCGATAAACGCTGTTTTGTAACTTCACAAAATCACGGTTATGCTGTTGACAGTACAACATTAGGCAACGAATGGAAGCCGCTTTTTGTAAATCTCAACGACGGTACAAACGAAGGAATCCGGCATAAGACAAAACCTTTCTTTTCGGCGCAGTTTCATCCCGAAGCGGCAAGCGGTCCTGTAGATACCGAATTTCTGTTCGATGAATTTTTAAAGAAAATATCCGAATCGCTATTGTAAAACATAATTTATAAATATCAAATTACAGACAAATGGAAAAACACGGCATAAAAAAAATATTACTGATTGGCTCGGGAGCATTAAAAATCGGCGAAGCCGGCGAGTTTGACTATTCGGGTTCGCAGGCTTTAAAGGCAATGAAAGAAGAAAATATCGAAACCGTATTAATAAATCCGAATATTGCAACCGTGCAAACATCGGAAGGCGTTGCCGACAGGATTTACTTTTTGCCTGTAACTCCGTTTTTTGTCGAAAAGGTAATTATAAAGGAAAAGCCTGATGGAATAATGCTTGCATACGGCGGACAGACTGCGCTGAATTGCGGAGTTGAACTGTACAGACAGGGAATTTTTGAAAAGTACGGATTAAAAGTTCTTGGAACACCCGTACAGTCGATTATTGATACGGAAGACCGCGAAAAGTTCAATCAAAAACTGTCGGAAATAAATGTAAATTACATTACAAGCGAAGCCGTTACAAATATCGAAGATGCACGCAGCGCGGCGCAAAAACTTGGCTATCCGGTTATTGTACGCGCAGCTTATGCGCTTGGCGGCTTGGGCAGCGGTTTTTGCGACAATGGCGGCGAACTTGATACTTTGGTTGAACGGGCTTTTACACATTCACCGCAGGTGCTTATCGAAAAATCGTTAAAAGGCTGGAAAGAAATAGAATATGAAGTTGTACGCGATGCCTGCGATAACTGCATAACCGTGTGCAATATGGAAAATATGGATCCGCTTGGAATACATACGGGCGAAAGCATTGTAGTTGCGCCTTCGCAAACTCTTACCAACAGCGAGTTTCACAAGCTTCGTGAAATAGCAGTCAGAATAGTCAGGCATATAGGCGTTGTCGGCGAGTGTAATGTTCAGTATGCTCTCGACCCGAATTCCGAAGATTATCGTGTGATTGAAGTAAATGCGCGGCTTTCACGCTCGTCGGCGCTGGCGTCAAAGGCTACGGGATATCCGCTTGCCTTCATAGCTGCAAAACTTGGACTCGGTTACAGCCTGCATGAATTGAAAAATAATGTAACCCGCGATACATCGGCTTTTTTTGAGCCTGCGCTCGATTATGTCGTTTGCAAAATCCCGCGCTGGGATATGGGAAAATTCCATGGCGTAAGTAAAAAGCTTGGCAGCAGCATGAAAAGCGTAGGCGAAGTTATGGCTATAGGTCGCACGTTTGAAGAAGCCATACAAAAAGGATTGCGAATGATTGGTCAGGGAATGCACGGCTTTACAGCCAACAGGGAACTGATTGTAAACAATATTGAAAAATCGCTTTCAGAACCTACTGACATGCGTATTTTTGTTATTGAGCAGGCGCTGGAGCGGAACTTTTCCATAGATGAAATTCACAGTCTCACAAAAATCGACAAATGGTTTTTATACAAATTAAAAAATATAAGCGATATAGCGCATAAGCTTCAAAGCTGCAAAAGCATTGAAGACATTGATGATGAATTGATGAAAACGGCAAAGCAGGCAGGCTTTTCCGATTTTCAGATAGGGCGCCTGTCGGATAAGTCCGAAATGACAACCGAAGAGGCAATGCTTGCAGTACGCAAACTGCGCAGGCAGCGCAATATTCTGCCTTTCGTAAAGCAGATTGATACGCTTGCCGCAGAATATCCGGCACAGACAAATTATCTTTATGTTACATATAATGGCGTTGAGCATGATATTGATTTTTCGGATGACAGTCCTGTGATTGTTCTCGGTTCGGGAGCATACCGTATCGGCAGTTCCGTTGAATTTGACTGGTGTTCGGTGAATGCCGTAAAAACAGCGCGCAGGTCGGGATATAAGTCTATAATGATAAATTATAATCCCGAAACTGTTTCTACCGATTATGACGAATGTGATCGCCTGTATTTTGATGAGCTTTCGTTTGAGCGTGTAATGGATATTGTTGATCTGGAAAAGCCTAAAGGCGTGATTGTTTCCGTTGGCGGGCAAATACCCAATAATCTTGCAATGCGCCTGTACGATCAGAATGTTGCGATACTTGGAACTTCGCCGGTGAGCATCGACAGAGCCGAAAATCGTCATAAATTTTCAAGCATGCTGGATATTCTTAAAATCGATCAGCCGCGATGGAAAGAATTGAGCAATATGAAAGAAATTTACGATTTTGTCGACAATACGGGATTTCCCGTTATTATCCGTCCATCATACGTTTTGTCGGGCGCTGCAATGAATGTCTGCTCAAACAGGGAAGAACTGGAATATTTTTTAAAACTTGCCGCAAACGTATCCAAAGAATTTCCCGTTGTGGTATCCGAATTTATTCAAAGCGCAAAAGAAATTGAATTTGACGGCGTTGCAAAAGATGGAGAAATCATGATTTATGCCATATCCGAACATGTTGAATTTGCAGGCGTTCATTCGGGCGATGCTACACTGGTTTTTCCTGCCCAGAAAATTTATTTTGAAACAATACGCCGCTTGAAAAAGATAAGCCGGCAAATTGCAAAAGAACTACAAATCACAGGACCGTTTAATATTCAATATCTTGCAAAAAATAACGATATAAAGGTAATTGAATGTAACCTTCGCGCTTCGCGTACTTTTCCGTTTATTTCAAAAATCCTTAAAACAAATTTTATTGATATTGCAACACGGCTGATGCTTGGTAAATCGTTCATAAAACCCGAAAAGACCGAATTTGATATTGATTATGTCGGCGTTAAGGCGTCTCAATTTTCGTTTACGCGTCTGCAAAAAGCCGATCCTGTGCTTGGAGTTGATATGGCTTCAACGGGCGAAGTCGGCTGTATTGGCAATGATGTGAATGAAGCTCTGCTGCTTGCAATGCTGTCTGTCGGATATAATATTCCCAAACGCGGAATCATGATTTCTTCGGGCGAAGCAAAATCAAAAGTAACTCTGCTCGAAGCCTGCCGGCTGGCTTCTGAAAAAGGATTGAAAATTTATGCAACTCACGGAACACAGGCATTTTTGCAAGAACACGGAATTGATGCCGTATCGGCAAGCTGGCCCGACGAAAAAGGCGATAACAACGTCATAAAACTCATAAGCGATAAGGCTTTTGACCTGGTTATAAACATTCCGAAAAACTTAACCAGAGATGAGCTTAACAACGATTATGAAATACGCCGCAGCGCAATAGACCACAATATTCCATTGCTTACCAACGCGCGTCTGGCATCGGCATTTATAGAAGCCGCCTGCAGCCTGGATATTAATGATTTGGAAATTCGCAGCTGGAAAGAAATAAAATAAAAATATACAGTTGATCCATATCAAGTATATTTTTCAGAGAAAAAAGCGAATAAAGATGTTTTTTCTGTTAATTTGTCTTGCCCACAAAAGCAAACAAACTCGAATATCCGGAAACGGACAGTATTTTTTTTAAATCAGTTTTTTTGTCGCTCATATTTTTCAAAATTAAATTCACTGCAAAATTAATAAATATTATTAATTAATCCGAAAAACATTA
>JAISDB010000053.1 GCA_031265155.1 Prevotellaceae bacterium
CTGTTTAATTATTTACAATTTACTATTGAAATGATGATAAAAAGAAAAAACATATTAAGAGAAACAAAAAATTGTCAATTAAACAATTCCGTCAGGCATTATCGCTCGGTAGAAAAACATCAACCTAACAGTTTGCCGAAAACCTGTTAGGTTGATACAATGACAAAAAACAAAAAATAAATAACGGCGAGTCCGAAAAGCCGGAACAGAGTAGGGAAAATTTTTAAGATAAGTGGAATGAATTTTTTAAAGAAATTATTCGGTAAAAGTGCGGCAACGCGTGAACAGAAAAAAAAGGTTTTACCTGTGGAATATCAGATAAAGATGGAGATGGGTGAGTTTTCAAAAAGTCAACTCATAAAGATACAAAGTGACTTTATCCTGCAAGCCGGACATTTTAATTCAATCGGTACAGCGTTTCGACGAACTGAAGAATATGATTTGGCGGAAAAAGCCTATTTGCAGGCTATTGAATTGTCCCCTGAATACGAAGACCCGTATGCCAATCTACTTTCCCTGTATATACTTCTGAAAAAGTATGAGCAATGCGAACTGATTTACCGTCGGGGAATGAATCATTCGGCAGGAAGTAAATCTTCTATTGTTTATCAGGATGGAAGATTACATTATATCAAAGGCAATTACAAAATGGCATTTAGTGCTGCTCAAAGTTGCTTGACGGTCGAAAAATTTCAAGATGAATTTTCTTTTGAATTGGCAATAAAATCTTTACTCTCTTTGGTGAAGCAAGAAGAAGAGGAAGAGAAAAACTTTGAAGAAGCAATGAAATTGTGGAAATTCGGCATGAAAATTTTCCCGAATTCGGAACAATTAAAAGAATTATCAAAATATTTTATAGATGATGAATCATAGTATGACAACAAAGAATTGTAAATTGAAAGCAATGGAGCCGGAGACCATTCAAAAAAACGGGGCGAGACCGAAAAGCCTGATGAGTAGGGAAAATTTTTAATAAAGACAAACAATATGAAAAAAATATTAAGGTTTGTTGTAGCAACGATACTTCTTGTGCTTATAACGGGTTGTAAAAAATATGACTATGTTTTTGATTACAGTGATGGAATGGCTAAAGTAGGGAAAGGACATGTTTATGGTGACGATTTCGAAAAGTACGGTTACATAAATCAAACAGGAGAACTTGTTATTGAAGTCATATATGATTTAGCTTATGATTTTCAAGATGGGGTTGCGATTGTCGAAAAAGATGATTATTATGGCTTGATTGATAAAAAAGGGAACGAGGTAGCTCCTTTGAAATATGATTATGCTGAAAGTTTCAGTAATGGGTTTGCAAAAGTCAAAACAGGACACTTCTATGGATTTATTAACACATCAGGACAGGAGATAATTCCTGCAAGATATTCCGAAATATCCGACTTTGTCAACAGTTATGCTAAAGTCAAAAAAGAAGAAAAAGATTTCGTTGTAGATGTCAATGGGAATGAAACCAAGGTAATTAATTATTCCAAAAAATCGCTTTCGCTTTGTTATCCTGATGAATGGGATATTAATGAACTGTCAATTCCCGGCTATTTTGAAAATCTTACAATATCGAAAGGGGATAATAGTATTGATGTGTTTTGGGGCAAGGCTTCCGGAAATTTGACTAATGAAACCGTATTGCAAGCATTTTTTTCCGGTATTAGAATGGCTGGGGCAGATGTTAAAGAAGGAAAATGGATTGATGCAAAATACGGAAAATATGCCAGCAAAAGTTGCGATATTGAAATCTTTGTTAAATATAATTCTTACAGAAAAATCGGGACTGTTTATTTTCTAAGTGCAGGGGGAAATAAGATATTATGCATATTCTTACAGTCCGCAATAAATAAGAAAAATGACAATCAGGAATGTTTTGACATTGTTGAAGCCACATTAAACTACTAATCGTATGGAAAGAACAGAATTTTTAGAAACGGTCAACGATTTAATTTTCACACAAGGCAAGAGTATAGAAGATGTAAAAGATTTTCTTAAAAATAAGGGATTGAATAAAGATGAAATTGTATCTGTTTTACAAGATTTTACGAAATTAAAGAAGAAAGAAAGACGGAAGTCGGCTTTAGTTGATTTTATTGCAGCAATGACTGCAATAATTGTAGGTATTGTTTTTATAGAATGTAGTGATGATGGCTATCTGCCCGAATCTTTTCTCAAACTTGGCATTACGTTAATTATTATTGCTTTTTTAGTCATTATTAGAGGTTTATTTTTAAAGGCAATCGTGCAATAAATATAATTAATTTCATAAAGGAAAAGGTATAAGCGAGAAATAAATCAGCATTTTAGTTACAAAAAAAACATTTCAAAAACAAGGCAAGACCTGCAAAGCCTGACGAGCAGGAGAAAAATTAAAAATTTATAAATATGAATATTAACAAAATTGGCAAAATCATTTTATTTATTGCAATAGCATTACATGTGAGTACTTTTTTTATGGATATGCTTGTTGTGTGGGAAAGAAGCGGTGTTGCGAGCAGGATAAACGGATTTTATATAATTAATTTAGAAGATGAGGTATTGTATCCGATACCGGGAATATTATCTGTAATATGGATTGGTATAAATATGATATTTCTGTTTAAAAGCAAATTAAGAAATATAACGGCTTATATTGTTATGGCGATTATCAATTCGTTGTGTTTTCTGTTATTCACGGCTCTTGTCATGACAAAGAACCTTTTAGAGCAGGAGAGAGTCTATGTGCAATCGGGATTATATGTACTGCTGGTAACGTTTATCGTTTATGCAGTCGCATATATATTAATGTCTAAAAAGCAAAATACATAAACAGATAAATACAGTTACCTAACACTTGAATCTAAAGATTCAAAGATTAGAAAAGCAATAGTCTATCTAAAAAACAGTCAATTAAACAAACGGCACAACCCGAAAAGCCGGAACAGAGTAGGGAAAGATTTTAATAAAATAAATTTATATGAAAAAAACATTTTTAATTATTGTATTTTTATGCTTTTATGGCATGAACCTGTCGGCTCAATCGTTTGAAGAGATTAAAAGTCAGTGCAAATCTATGCTTAATGAATTTTGCGAACTGTATTATGACGATTGTTTTGGAGGCAGAGAGTATATTGTTAAAAGTTTAACCGTTACGGATGTGGAATTCAAAGACGAAAACACAATACGCGTAAAAGGTAAACACAGGTATCTTAATTATATTAATTTGTCGGCTACAGCATCTTATTATGCAGATATTTACAGGAATAGGAATTATGTAAAAATCACATTCCATAAGCAATCCGAAGATGTCTTTGGTGATACTTATTGGGAAGAATGTACACGCGACAGCGATGATGATTAGTAAACAGTTAAACAATTTACGATTATGAAAAAAACGATTATTGTTTGGGGACTTCTATTATTTGCAAGTTCCATATTAACAGGTTGTAAAAATCATGGCACAGAAAAGATGATTAACGGTGTACAGTACTTTTATACTTCAAAGGTTACCGAAACAGAATTATATGAACTTGCTGATGCTTTAAAAATTTGGGGATTTGAAGTTACCAGCGAGGATGAAGGCAAAACAGTACAATTGAATAAAACAGGCAATACTTACGAAATAAGAGCAGTTATTAAAAAAGGACTGGAAATGGATGACGAATTTTGCAATATGGCAAAAAAAATAGCAAAATACGTATCACATAATGTTTTTGACGATGCATATATCGAATTTCATTTATGCGACGAACATCTTGAAACGGTAAGAGTTTTATTGATGTCGGATTATTAAAAAATATTTGTATGATGAAAAGAATATTTTTACTTATGATTGTGCTGATGATTTTTACATTATCGAATGCACAAACGACAACACAGCGAAATTTAATAAAAGATTTTTTTGAAAGCAACGAAGTGTGCGGATTAATTCGTCTTGCGCATCCTACCTGGTGTAATGATGCCAGCATTAGAGTTGTCAGCGTTTATGACAATACTGTTCATTTCAGGGCGTATTTCGATTGCGATTTTGGAGATATAAATTGCGACTATGTTGTCAATATTGATAACGGCGGCGTTATTCGATCTTTCTATAAAGAATCGTGCGGCTCCGGCACAACACAGTGTTTCGGAGCATCAGCAGCCGCCAATAAAATATATCGTTATATGTCGCAACGAGGTATTGCTTTGAGTGTTAATCATTATGCGGCACAAAAGCAGTCGGAAATAAAAGGAAAGTCTTTTTATAATTTCAGTACTGTAGAATTGGCTGGCTGCGCTTTGTTTGCTTTGTGGATTGAAAGAGGGTATTATAGAAAATATTAAAACAAAACAGTTATGGGATTTTCAGACGGAATAGGGCATGGCATAGGTTGCGTATTCGGAGTAATATTAGCAATAATAATATTAGCCTTGCTGGCTGCAATATTATGAAATTATGAAAAACGAAACAGATGTATGACAATAATTTCAAATTGTCAACAGTCAATTTTCAATTAAACAACGGCGAAATCCGAAAAGCCGGAACAGAGTAGGGAAAATTATAAAATTAATATTATGTATTTAAAACAATTCAAACAACACGCTGATTACAGCAAAAATACAATGGAGACCGGAAACCATTTCAAAAACGGGGCGAGTCTGAAAAGCCAAATGAGTATGGGAAACAAAATAAAAGGATAAAGTATTATGGAAGTTTTTATGATCATACTTGCCACGATAGTGGTTTTATGGGCTATTATATCAGGATTAATAGCGATTGTCAGAACATGGCGATACTGCATTGCCATGGGCAGTTCTTCGCAGTTCATTTCATACGTTTTTAAGCAAACAGGTGGAAGTTGGGTTGGCGTTATTGGAATAATTGTATTGTGCATTCCTATCTGGATTTTTTTATCTGCTGCAGTTGCAGTAAAAAAGAACAACAATCCGAATTATTACAAATACGTTCAACTTATGAATGACAGTAAATATATTGCGGCTTTTGATTTGTGTATTGAAGAATACAGAAATACAAACAATTGGGATACAGCGACAGCAAAAGGAGTGGATTATTTGATAAAAAATAATATTTCCAAAGATGTTGCTGTCGAAAACATGAATCTTATTGTTTTGATAAGAATATTATCACAAATCAAAAAGTAGTTTAATATGGCACATATTTACAATAATAAAGAAATAAAAATAGATGAGAGTGGTCAATATTGTACATCGTTGCCCTGTCATACATGCAAAAAAACAGTTGCATTGAGCGCTGTTTCATGCCCGCATTGCGGCGAAACCGACCCGTTTTATTTTCAGGAATACGGAAAATTAATTAAGAAACACAACAGGTATTTAGTCATACTAATATTGGTTGCTCTTGTTCTGTGTATAAAGTTTTTTTCTCATGGTTGGGTAGGAGGCGTTATAATGATAGTGGTTGCTATCATTGTAGGGGGCGCTTTATCTTCGTATCGCGATAACGAATTATACAAATTTAAAGAATCTGTTAAAGGTAATTTTAATACCAATTCAACCGATATTTCCACATTGGAATATTACTTACATAGAATAAACAAACAAAATTCATGAAATTCTAAAAAATGAATAAAATAATACGATAACTATGAAAAAAATCCTCTATTTCGACATGGACAACGTCCTTGTTGATTTCCGGTCGGGGATAGACCGGCTGAGCGATGAAACGAAGAAAGAATACGAAGGACGCTTAGACGACGTTCCCGGCATTTTCAGCCTGATGGAACCAATGCCCGGCGCTATCGAAGCGGTAAAGCTATTATCGGAATATTTCGACGTGTACATTCTTTCAACCGCACCGTGGAAAAATATCTCGGCATGGTCGGACAAGGCGGCGTGGGTGCAGAAGTATTTCGGTGACGGTAAAGACAGCATGTTCTACAAACGCCTGATTATCTCGCACCACAAAGACCTCAATAAAGGCGACTACCTGATTGACGACCGCCCGAAAAACGGTGCGGGAGAATTTAAAGGGGAACTGATACCGTTCGGTAGCGAGAAGTTTCCGGATTGGAAAACTGTAACGGAATATCTTGTGCATTGCGCAAAGGGAATGCAATGTTTAGAATCTGTTGAATATGGCAAAGGTACAGTAACTTGTCTAAATGAACTGACCGAAAATGACATTGCTGCATTAAAAAAGTATTTACACGATACTCGCACCTTCTTGTTAATGAAAGACTATCCCGACAAAACGTTTTGTATTCAACGGGATTATGATTACCAATTTGGCAATGTTTCGTGGGAAAAATCGTTTTTGTTTTATTCCGGCGCCGAAAAATGTATTGAGAAAGACTTACTGGTAAGGCGTGATAAGGGTACCCCGCATTACATGATAGATAAATCTTACATTGCTGTTTATCCTTTTTCCGAATTGCAATTTTTGACAAAAAAAGAAAGGTACGATATAACAAATCAAATATTCAAAGAAATAATCTGATGTCCATTCTGAAAAAGTTGTTCAAAACGACAAACCGAAAGGAAAATAAAAGTGGCAAAAATATAAAATGTTCGCCTGAAAGAGAATTTGGCGACCCTCAAAAGCATAATTACAAAGCAACCAATGTGGAAAAGCACGAATCGGTACGATATAAAATTACATACGAATGTGCTGATTGCGGTGATGCTTACGGCTATTTTACCCCTTTTTTTTAAGACTTCGAACCTGAAGATTACGAAAAAGTGGCAATAGATTGTTACGAGGCAGAAAAATATGATATGGCGTTGGAGTTTGCCGAAAAAGCGTTTGATTTAAAATGCAACCAGCACTCAATGATGACAATTATGCTCATTGTTTCTATTATTGATGGAAATTTAGAAAAAACGCTTGACGTCTGCGATAAGTATTACACTCTATTTTACACTTACGATGAGGTTTCAAGATTTATTTTTCGCGTAAAAAATACATTGGAAGTTGCCTCAAAATATATGATTGATAACAGAAAACCAGAATTTGCATATTTGCAGGAGCAGGAAACAAACAAACTTCCCGATGTTATCACACTACCGTTATTAAGAGTGATAAACTTGTTGGAAAAGTTAAAGTATTTGGATTCCCGCAGTGTTTATGGGCTTGGTAATGGTTTTTCACAAGCTCAAATAGAGAATTTAATCAGGCAACTTAGAGCCTTAATGATAGAGTTGAATAATAAAAATGTCAACGTTGGCAAGAGTCATAGAAATAGTGCTCGCGGTCCACGAAGAGCAGAAAAATAAGCCAGGCGCGGAATAATCCTCCATGCGCTTCACCAGGCTTCCGTCCGCATATCGGAGTTAGCATATAGCGTCGGCTGCTCTTGACTTTTGCTCACGCTGTTTTTATTTTTTACTTGGTGTTCGCGAGCTTCGGTTGGGATACTTTTGTGTCAAGACAAAAGTATCAGAAAAAACATCTTTATTAGCTTTTATCTCTGAAAAATATACTTTTTAAGGAACAACTATTTAAGTCATTTAAACAGGCAAAACAACAAATCCATCCGAAGAAAAATCCTTTTATCCGCAAAGGAAATGGAAGCTGGCAAGAGCCTTACAGAATATTCATCGTGTTTTCCTATAAGTTTTCTATAATATAATTCAATTTTTTTGTAAAAAGCTGAAAGCGTGTGATGCCGCCATAAATGCTGTGGTTCTTATCGGGATAAATCATCATGTCGAACTGCTTTCCTTCGGCGATTAGTTTTGCAGCCATTTCGTAAGTATTCTGAATGTGTACGTTATCGTCGGCAGTGCCGTGAATAATAAGCAATTTTCCGCGCAGGCGGCTTGCATAAGTTACAGGAGAATTGCTGTCGTAACCATCAGGATTTTCCTGCGGAAGTCCGTTATAAAGCTCTGTATAAATGCTGTCATAAAATCGCCAGTTAGTAACAGGAGCAACAGCTATTGCAAGTTTGAAAAATTCGTATGCCTGCAAAATACAGTTCAGCGACATGAATCCTCCGAAACTCCAGCCCCAAATTCCAATTCGCCTTGCATCTGCGTAGGGTAATTTACCTATATATTTTGCCGTTTCAATCTGGTCGATAACTTCGTATTTTCCAAGTTGACCATAAGTCTGCTTGCGAAAATATTCTCCGCGTCCGCCTGTGCCTCTGCCGTCAACGCAAACTACAATATAACCTTTAGCGGCAAGAACCTGTTCCCAGTCAATCTTAAAGGAATTTCTTACTTCCTGTGAACCCGGTCCGCTGTATTGAGTCATTAAAACAGGATATTTTTTATTTTCATTAAAATTTACAGGCTTGATAATGTATCCGTTAAGAGTTATGTTTTCGCCTGTTTCAAATTGAAAAAACTCGCGTTTTGCAATGTTGTATTCTTTTATCAGCTTACGGATATGAGCGTTATTTTCCAGCGTTCGCAGCAGTTTGCCGTTATTTGAGTGCAGCGTAACTGAAAGCGGAGTATCGACATTACTGAAAAAATTAATGTAATATTTAAATCCCTTGCCAAATACAACCGAATTTGTACCATCTTGCGCCGACAGTTTTTTCTTGTTGCTGCCATCGAGGCTTATGCAATATAATTCACGCAGCAAAGGCGATGATTCGCACGAGATATAATAAACTGTTTTTTGAGTTTCGTCGCAGCCGACAAATTCGGTAATTTCCCAGTTTCCTTTTGTTACCTGATTTATGAGCTTTCCATCAATGGAATAACGATAAAGATGCATATAGCCATCGCGTTCGTTCATTACTAAAAATTCATTGCCACTGTTCAGGAAGGTCAAAAAATTATTATCGACGCGTTCTATGTAATATTCTTCGGTATCGCTGTAAACCGTCTGCGTTTCGCCGTTTTCGGCATTTGCAAGCAATATGTCCAAATGATTCTGCTTGCGGTTGAGGCGAACTATGCTTAATTTGTTTCCGTTCCATTTAATGCGGGCAATATATTGATCGGTTTCGTTGCCGACGTTCATTTTTGTTGTATTTTGCGTAAAAATATCATACACAAGAATGCCTACAGTCGAATTTTCTTCGCCTGCTTTAGGATATTTGAAACTTTGATTTTTTGGATACAGTTCATTATCAAAGGTATTCATGTTGTATTCCTTTACGCGACTTTCGTCGAAACGGTAAAATGCAATTTTTTTGCTGTCGGGCGACCATTCAAATGCCTGCGTGAGTTCATATTCTTCTTCGTAAACCCAGTCTGCATGACCGTTTATAATTTCATTGTACTTACCGTCGAACGTAATCTGCTGCTCGCTTCCGCTATCCAAAAATTTTATGAAAATGTTATTATCGCGAACAAATGCAATTTTTGCGCCATCCGGCGAAAATCGTGCAGCTTTTTGCTGTCCGCGCACAGACAAAGGCTGACACTGTTCGGATGAAATATCATATACATAATAATCGGCTGTGAATGAGCGGCGATAAACGGAATTTGAATTTGCCGTAAAAAGTATTTTTGTTTCATCGTCGCTGAATTCGTAATTTTCGGGTTTGTTTTTTATATTCAGATTTTCAAATTCTACAATATTTTCGATAAATTCGCCTGTAGCATATTTATATTTTGCAAGAGCGCCATCTTTTATTTGAGTATAATGCTCGCCATCGTTCATCGAGCGTAAGCCGTAAATCGATTTTTGTGCAAACACGCGATTGACGAGAATATCTTCGAGCGTAATGTCCTTCCCGGCTGGAGCGAAATTCGGAATAAATGCATATGCAAACGCCAATGCAAGTAAAACAAATGATAGGGTAATATATTTTTTCATAAAATACTTTTTTGCAAAGATAGCATAAAATCAAATATCACGAAAAAGAGATTGAGAAGCCCCCAAAATTAATGGACTGACAATCAAAGCGTAAAGGTAACAGAAAAAATATATTTATTATCTTTTATCTCTGAAAAATATACTTTTTAAGGAACGACTAATTATTCGTAATATTCTATTTTCTGTTCGATGAGCGTTTGCGCAGCATATTCATTACCGGCATATTCTGTTTTTCGTTTCCAGTTGCCTTTTTTATCGTATTTGTATTCGTAGCAGTATTTTCTGCTTAAATTGCCGTCCGAGTCATACTCGCAATTTTCTATAATATTTCCCTTGTCGTCATATTCGTAAGTATATTTCCAGTTAAACCTGGGATTGGAGCCGTAATCCTTAAACTCTGTCTTATTACCTTTGTCATCATAAGCGTAAATTACTTTCCACTCCAGTTTGCCGTCGGATTTATAGCTGGTTATTTTTATTAAATGCCCTTTACTGTTGTATTTGTAAGTCTTCCGCTCTATTAAACTGTCATCTAAAAAATACCTGTTATATTCTGTCATATTCCCTTTGTCATCATAGTTGCAAGTCTTTCGCTCTATCAAACTGCCGTCCGAATTATAAATAATCATTTCTGTCCTGTTTCCCTTGTCGTCATATTTGTAACCGTATCTTCTGTTTGAATATCCATCCGAATTATATTCGTTATTCTCTATCAGATTTCCGTGGTCGTCATATTTGTAAATATATTTACTGATTAAACTGCCATCGGAATCATACTCGCAACTTTCGATCCTGTTTCCTTGAGTGTCGTATTTATAAACATGTTTTGTGCTTAAATTGTTGCTGTAATCATAATCGGTTTCCTCTGTTTTGTTACCTTTGTAATCGTATCTGTAAATATGCTTTGTTATTAAACTGTTGTTGACGGCATAACTGTTTTCTTCTATCCTGTTACCCTTGTCGTCATACTTTGTCAAGGTATCAGCTTCAATTTCGCCTCCATTTACTTTATGAAACATTTTTATCGCCCTGTAATGAATTTCCCTTACGCTTTTCACTTTGCCTTTTAATCCGGCTTCTTCCAAATCTGTTTTGCTCATTTTCTTTGTATTTTACTGTTATTTTATTTATTGCGTTGATGTTATGTTGTCAAATGGCGACGATGAACCGATTTATTAAACTCTTAAAACTGTCAATAATAAACTTTAGTGTTTTATCTGTTTCCGTCGAAATTTCATCTGTACCTGCAGAAATTTCACAATATGCTGCAAGTGCCTTATCTGCTTCACAAAAATATGCGGAGAATTTTTCGAATGTAGCGGTAATACCTGCGTAAAATTGCAGATTTACGCTTTCTGTCGAGTTTTGATATGTAATGTTTTTGTACATTCAATTAAATCTATTTGTATTAGATCATTATATCGGATAATTTTATATTACAGACAAATATTATACAAAATTATATTATTCTGCAATGAATTACAAATTTATTTTATGTTTTTTTGACGGCAATCGCAATGTGCTGTTTTTCCGCGAATTAAATTTGCCTGGAATATAAATTGTCAGACAAGAAATCAAGAAGTGTTAAAATTTTGAATAATTATCGGTTAATAATCAGGCGCCACGTTGTAACCGGAGAATATTCACAGTAAATTATATAAAGTCTAACATATTTTTACAAATTAACCGATTAATCGCAAACCGATTGTTTCAACAGATTTGCAGCAGCAAAAACTTCACGTACCGAAGCATACATATAATCAGTATATTCAGGCAATCTGTCTTTTGATACAAATTCGGCTTTTTCTATATCTTCGGCTTCTTGAGGAGTTAAAGTTTCGGAATCGCAAAACATTTCGTACCAAAAATTGCGTTTCATCGTTAATTTGCCATTCATCGAAAAACAGTGATATGTTTCGGTTAGAAAGTTACCCTGTTCAATTTTCGATATTCCACATTCTTCCTTTACTTCGCGAATAGCGGTATGTGCAATATTTTCGCCACCTTCCTGTTTGCCTTTGGGCAAATCCCAGTGTCCGTAACGATATATAAGCAATACATCGCCTTTGGAATTGCGTACAAGACCGCCGCCGGCAAAAATCATATCGAACAAATCGCAAAAAGCGACAAATGCTTCGTCTTCATTGCTGCAAATCACGTACATGTTTCGTTCCGACTCATATAAAAACTTATTAAGCAGGCTGTGAAGTTCCGTGAATTGGCGCAATTCGCAAATATCGTCTTCTTCATTTATTTTTTTTATTTCGGAATTGCTGTCAAAGATGAAGAATCTGTCGTTAAAAAAAATTTTTTTCATAATCGCTTTTTAAAATTAATACCCTGCGGTTTTGCATTTCAAACAGAGCCTGATTCCGGTCAAAATATTTAATATACATAAAACATGTATTTCGTTATTATAAACTGTTTTTGATTATTTAACATATTGAATTTCAGTTGACTAATTGGAGTGTATTTGTTGCCTTTGTGATTATCAATCAAATAATTACAAAAAGATGAATAAAACGTACTGTCCAACTAATCTGACCGAAAAACAGTGGCAAGTTATAGAAAAAATCGTAGATAGCAAAAAAAGAAAGAGAAAACAGCATGCGCAGATTCAAGTAGCCAATGCAACTGTTTTGTAAAACCTATCTATTGGTGCGTCAAAGTTAAGTAATTTCCTTGGTCGCTTGTTAATTTTGATTTGGAAAGATTTGATATCGTCGT
>JAISDB010000059.1 GCA_031265155.1 Prevotellaceae bacterium
CTGTTTAATTATTTACAATTTACTATTGAAATGATGATAAAAAGAAAAAACATATTAAGAGAAACAAAAAATTGTCAATTAAACAATTCCGTCAGGCATTATCGCTCGGTAGAAAAACAGCAACCTAACAGGTTGCCGAAAACCTGTTAGGTTTACACAATTACGAATAAACAATTAAAAAAAACGGCGCAACCGAAAAGCCTGAACAGAGTAGGGAAAATTTCAATAAATATAAAATGAAAAAAATATTTTTGCTAATTACGTTAAATGCAGTCATATTGCTGGTATGTTGCAATCGGCAGGCTGGAAAAAATTCGCAGGAAGCGACAAATGAAGATACGGTATTTGCTGTAAAAGATACCATTTGGCTATATGTTAAGGCTCAGAGCGTTCATGTTCGTGAAAAGCCCGAATTACTGTCGGAGCCTTTGGGTGTTTTATACTATGGCGATTCCGTACATGGTTGGTATATCCAAGACAGCGTTTGGTTCGGTTTTCCAAAAAACGGAGCAGATGCTTTTTTAAAAACAGAATATTTAACATCTTTGCCTGTCAAGAAAGACACGGCTATAAGCATGACGAATGTGAAAAAAGAATTACGGCGGTTTTTTTCAAGAGCGAATGTTGGCTTAAAAAACGGACAATTCTTCTATCCCGACAAAAGACTTACTATTACAATTCCTAATGATATTAAGACAATTGAATTAGGTAAAATAGTATATTCCGAGTTGGAAAAACTAAATCAAGACCACGGATTAGGCGGAACGAGGCTGTGTACGGATATATCTGCGGATAGAAGCGATTTATACACATCGACAGCTAAAAAAGGAATGAAAATGACATTTTACAGTTTGGGCGCTTTAGGTATGCAATTTTCCAATGTTATAGATACTTCGGCAACTTTATCCGTTCGAATCATGAGCGGACATGTAAAATTTATTAGTGGAGCAATAAAATAAATTATTTAACAATAAAAATATATTTACAATGAGAACTATTTTTTTAACTTTTATCTTTGCATGTATAATTGGAATTTCCCAAACACATGCACAAATCGTATTTGAGATAACCATTCAAAACAATCGACCCTTTTCTGTTGATATTACGCTTTTGAGCGGAGATTTGTTTGAAGTACAGGGAGAGAATATGCAGCATATTGCCTTGTTTGCAGACACAACCATTATCCTGTTGGGGAGAGAAACAAAAACTATTCAACTGCGTGGATACTGTACTAATGAGCATCGAAATTCGCCAGGTTCGGGGCAGTCTGTTTTACCTACGGCTATTATTATTAATGCCTCGACTTCCGTATTTAGCAGTCAGGAATGTTTTTGGAAGTATTTACGCGGAATACCTTGCTAAAACGGCAATGAATGTATTAATGATAATTAACAAAATAAATTTGGAAGTCATAGAATTCAATGACGGGCTTTTGCAACCTGTTAGGTTTACACAATTACGAATAAACAATTAAAAAAACGGCGCAACCGAAAAGCCGAAACAGAGTAGGAAAATAAAAAAACAGGTAAAAATGAAAAAAAATATTGATAATATTAATTTGTGTTGCTGCTACAGCGGCGAGAAACTCGCGGGTTCGCCCGGTAGTCGCGATAAATCCGTGAAAGAGGCTTTACAGAAAGTCGGGGTAAACTGGTAAATTCATTAAACACCAACAGCAATGAAAAGAATAATATTAATGATGATGTTTGCCGCGTTGCTTCCCCTGCCGGCTGCTTCACAGACAAAAACTTTTAAGTTTTCAAATCTTCCCGGCGCAGAAACTGTGTTTACGCTAACAGACAACTCAATGGAAATTGCACATATTCCATCAAGCGAGGATCACAGATACATCATGTTTAATTCTGAAACAAAAGAAGTTGTTGATAACGCAGTTTCATTTGGTTTGCAGTATAATACAGATGATCGCCATTCGATAACCGTTTACAAGGGAAGCGAAAAATCCGGCACGAAATGGGGTTGGATTTATAACGGTTTTTACCTGCTGGTTAAAAACGGCGAGTATTTTTTTGAAACACCTCCCGTTCTTGAGATTAATAAACTGATATTCCGGAACAGTAAAGATCCCCGGGATTTTTTAGACCCTTCGTATGGCGTTCAGTGCGACAATGCTGAAATTATTGCAAAAGCGCGGGAAATAACAGCCGGCAGCAAAAGCGACTACGAAAAAACAAAAGCCGTACACGACTGGATGGCAACAAACATATATTACGACTGGGATGCTTACCTGTCGTCGTCGTCGTCGTATGTTTGCGGCTCGCTTGATGTACTGCACAGCAAAAAGTCGGTATGCCAGGGATATGCCAATCTGGCGGCAGCGCTGCTGAGCAGCCTGAATATACCATGCAGAGTTGTAAGCGGATATGGCTTGGGGGTAAGTACAAGCGGGGCATGGAGCATTTACAATATTGACCACGCAACCAATCACGCATGGAACGAAGTATATGTGTCGGGGCGATGGATAATTATGGATGTAACATGGGACAGCGACTTGGGCTACCGTAACGGTCAATTTAATTACAACAAAGGACTGAGAGGATGGCGATATTTTGACCCGACGCTTGAGGCGTTTTCCATCGACCATAAATATGAGGCGACTGACAGTGAAACAAAAGAAAAAGCGGCAGTTTTGATAGACGAATTTATCTGGCAATCGGTCGTTTCCGATAACGATTTGGTTCGATATAAATATTATAAAGACAAATATCCAAACGGTATGCATATAAAAGACTGCGATTTAGTCATACTTAAAATAGAAAACGAAGCAGAGGATAAATTTTGGCAGACAACAGTAAGTGAAAATACGCTCGAATCGAATCTTAGGTACAGGGAAAAATATCCGCAGGGTCGTTATATCGACTTGTGTGTTTCAAACATACACATACATGAAGCAAAACAGTTGTGGATTACGGTAAGTGGATGCAAAAATGAAACGGAGTTATTAAACTTTCTTTCGAAATATGACGACTGTGATGAAGCAGAACTTGCAAAAATACAATTGTCCGATTTTTACGAAGAAAAAGGAGATGAAATGGAAAAAGGTAATCAATGGCAAGAAGCTATTGAGTTTTATTCTAAAGCGATGCAATACAGCAATTCAGAATCCATTACAGCAAAAAAAGATGCAGCATACAGCAACTCGCTGTATTCCGTATTTGTATCAAATCCCAATATAAACAATGGTGAAAAATATATGCAGGAATGTCGCGCAGGAAAGTATTTTTTGAAAATATACGAGAAACTTTATCTGCTCTATTTCAACGCAGCGGAAGCGGCATACAAGTCAAAAGATTATAAAAATGCCAAAGTATATTATTTGAAAGTAGCCGAACGCGAGCGCGTTGACGATAAGTGTAACAACAAGGCTACGAAACAGTTGAAAAAGTTAAATAAAATGAACTTATAGGTACAACAAGCATATTTAATTAACAATTTAAATAATATAGAAATGAACAATATTAATATGTAATAGTCAAAATTTAATGATATATAAAATAAATTATCATGGAAAAAATAATAACAAATCAGGAAAACATTACGGGTGAAACAGACAAAAAACCGTTAAATGAAAGCAGTTATCAGTCGATTTTGACAGACACTATGATTAAAAATATCGGCAAAATGTCCACATGGATGAAAATTTGCGCTGTCTTTTTCTCCATTGTATGCGTCATTATGCTCATATCCATAATTAGAAACCTGTATAACAGAATAACGCATACAGGCTGGATTGACGACATAACTTTAGTGTCTCTTTTATTCTTTATTTATTACTGTGTCATGTTATGGCTTATTATCAAAACTTCGACATATATGCTGGATGCAGCCAATAAGTTCAAACTGTTTGCAAAACGCAACTTCATAAATGATATGAAATATGCCCTGACAGCGCAGACAAACTTATGGCGAACGTTAGTTTCAGTTGTGACACTCGCCTTTTCTTTGCCGTTAATATCTTTACTGTTGTTTGTATTCTTTGCTTAAGTCAACAAAAAACAATAAGTAAATTAAGTATTCATTAAAAAATAACAATCTGATTTTTTAACAGTTAAAATCTAATTATCATGGAAAATAAAGAAAACATTACGAATGAAATCAACAGCGAAAATTCGTTAAATGCAAGTAATTCCCGACAAATTACGCCTGAACTCATTATTGAAATAGCCGGAACTGCGAAATGGATGACATATTTTGCAGTAATTCTACTCGCGGGAGTGATTATTCTATTCACTCTCGAAATTATCATGTTTCAATCGACAGCAGCCGAGCAGCGTTCCGGTAATACCGCATCGCTATCTATATTTATGATTCTTATATCTCTATTATCTCTGTTTGTACTGCATATTGCCAATAAATTCAAACGGTTTGCAAGGCTCGACTCTGCTCCGGATTTGGAATCTGCCTTTCGTTTACAAAAAAGACTCTGGCAAACGACAGGATGGATCATTATAGCTATCACTTTTATAGGTATTTGCACCTTTTTATTTCATAATAAAATCTATAATTAAAATATATTAACCGCGCCGAAAAGGGCATAAAAAACAAAAAGAACATGAAAAAGTTAATAATAACACTATGTGCATTGATGTGCATTGTGTCAAATGTAAAAAGTCAAACAAAAAAGGAAATCGAAGAAAAAATGCGCATCTTGATGGATGAGCAATGTAAAAATATGTTGCCATTCTTGATAACAGAAGAGGATTTGAAAAGCCGAAACATTACAGGAGACTGCTTTTGCAGCGCTAATACCGAAGCCGTGATAAAAGTAATGTTGAAACTGGATGTTGACAATATGACATTAGAAGAACAGTATAAAGCAATACAGGATATGATGGATGTAAATTCTGTGATCCATAATGAATATATACATAACTTAAGTACTCTTTTAGAGACCATGTGTACAGGCTTTTTGCCTGCTTCTTCCATTTCGGTCAACGGACCTCAAAAAGGCACTGTTGCACTTACAAAATATGGCGTAATGTACAGAATCAAAATAACCATGGGCAATTCAAGCAAATATTTTACCATGGACACGGGAGCGGAAAATTCGTTCATATCCAAATCATACGCCCGTGAACTGGAAGATATGGACATGATTCAACCGAATGATTATATTGAGCCTGCTGAATACAGGGATGCACATGGAAATACGGTTTTGCATAAGCGCGTTATGCTGAACAGTGTAAAAATCGGAGATTTTACGCTGAATAATGTAATATTTGCAATAAGCAACAGCAACAGCGGCGATTTTCTGCTTGGAAAAGATATTTTGAATGCTTTTCAGTCGTGGAACATCAATAACAGCAATTCAACCTTGGAACTGATAAGGTAAATAAGCAGCTTGAATTACAGTAATAACATATTAAAAGCAAAAGAGAAATGAAAAGAACAATATTAATGATGATGTTTGCCGCCCTCTTTTCAGGCGGCGTGAATGCACAGACGCAACCATTATCGCGTGAAAATTATTTACATCTTATGAATCTTTATAATTCATCCGGTAATTACGACAAACTTTTAGAGTGCAGTCTGGAAGCGGTGAATGTTTATCCTGATTTTGCGCTTGCTTACAGTATCGCAGGATTGGCTTACTCGGAACAAAAGCAATATAATCAGGCTATTGCTGTCCTCCAAAAAGCCGTAGCCATTGACCCTGATTTTGCGGAGGCATACGCCGGCATGGGAGTTATATACGCTGAATTAAATGATTACAATGAAGCCATACAATGCTATCAAAAAGCAATAGGCATTAACCCGAACTTTGCAGGGGCATACTATAACATGGGAATTATATACGACAAATTAGAAGAGTATAGTGAAGCCATACGGTGCTTCCAGAAAGCTGCAGTTATTAACCCTAACTTTGCAGAGGCATACTATAACATGGGACTTGCATACGACAAATTAGAGGAGTATGGTGAAGCCATACAATGCTATCAAAAAGCAATAGACATTAACCCTAACCATGCAAAGGCATACATTAACATGGGAAGTGTTTACGGTAACAGTAAGGATTACAATGAAGCCATACGATGCTTCCGGAAAGCCACAGTCATTGATCCGAACTTTGCAGAGGCATACTATAACATGGGACTTGCATACGACAAATTAGAGGAGTATGGTGAAGCCATACAATGCTATCAAAAAGCGTCACAACTGGGGCATTATGAAGCGCAAGAGTGGTTGGATAAAAATGGAAAATGCCGATGAAATGGATATTAAAATAGAGTTAAGATGAAAAAGACGCCGTCATTGTCGCGAGAAGCCTATATTGATATGATGAATTCTTATCTGTCATCCAAAAATTACGACAAACTTTTAGAATGCAGTCGGGAAGCAGTGGATGCTTGTCCTGATTTTGCGGAAGCTTATGTCGCTATGGGATTAGCCTGTTCGGAACTGAAGCAACATAATCAGGCTATTGTTGCCTTTCAAAAAGTCATAGCCATTGACCCCGATAATGTATCGGCATATTGCAGGATGGGAAATGCCTGTGACGACTTAAAGGATTATAAAATAGCAATAGCGTGTTATCAAAAAGCCATAGCCATTGACCCAAACCATGCCGAGGCATATTATAACACAGGTCTTGCCTGTTATAATTTACATAACGACAGCGAAGCCATGCTGTACTACCAAAAAGCCATAGCCCTTAACCCGAATTTTGTACGGGCATACAGTAACATGGGAAATATATACTGCAACTTAAAGGATTATAAAGCAGCAATAGCATGTTATCAAAAAGCCACAGCCATTGACCCAAACTATGCCGAGGCATACGTTAACATTGGAGCTGCTTACGGTGCATTAAAGAATTATAGAGAAGCTATCCGCTACTATCAAAAGGCTATAGCCCTTGAACCAAATCTTGTACAGGCATACTATAACATGGGGCTTGACTATGGCGAATTAGAGTCCTATCACGAAGCGATACAGTGCTACCGCAAAGCTATAGCCATTGACCCGACCCTTGGACAGGCATACTATAGCATGGGCTTTGAATATTACAATTTAAATGACTGCAACGAAGCCATCCGTTGCTACAAAAAAGCCATAGCTATTGACCCAAACCATGTACAGGCATATGCTAACATGGGTGTTGCTTACGGTACATTAAATGATTATAATGAAGCTGTACGGTGCTTTCAAAAAGCCATAGCTATCGACCCAAACTATGCCGCAGCATACTATAACATGGGATTTGCCTGTTATAATTTGGGAAATTATGACGAAACCATGCGATGCTTAAAAAAAGCGGCACAACTGGGGCTTTCCCAAGCGCAGGAATCATTACGGGCGGTTGGGGAAAACTGGTAAAATAACATTAAAAACAAGTGTAAAATAAAATTACATGCTGCCTTCATTCCTGCCGCCGTGCGTAGCGAAGCGGCTCGGCAATCCATTCTTATCGCGACTGCTTTGCCTGCCGTCAGGCTGAATGATTAAAGGCTTGCAAACTTTTTTATCTGATTTTCATTTATAATTATTTATTGGCAAACAATTTACACTCTTTTTAAGAAACGATTGAATCTGATGCTCCGGCAAAGATTTTACCGTTGACTGTGTGCAGTTACGTGTTTGCCGTGTCATGAAAAAGTGCAGTCAAATCGTAATATGTAAATTTTTACTAATTTAGCGGCGTAAAATTAAAAACAATGAACGAAAATTTAATATCCGATATTATTTATGAATTACTGGAGAAAAACGGTAAGGTTGTAATTGCAGGACTTGGATGCTTCGAAATTACTCATCAATCGGCATCATACGATGCTGAAACGAAAACACTGTACCCGCCGATAAATTTTTTGCATTTTAATAATTTTGACGCCAAACAGGATGACATTCTTGTTAAAAGTATTGCAAAACGAATGGATATTTCCGAAGATGAAGCATTGGAAAAAACTTTGCTGTGGACAGATGAAATATGTATTCGTCTTGCCGAGTTTCAATCTGCCGCTTTTGGCAAAACGGGCGAATTTTTTATCGACAGCGAAGGCAAAATATCATTCAGATTTTCGGATAAAACGAATATTCTCAAAGATAATTACGGACTTAAGGAAATATATTTGTAAAAATAAAATTATGAACAGTTTTGGGCGAATATTCAGAATAAGCATATTTGGCGAGTCACATGGAACACATGTGGGCGTTTGTATTGATGGCTGCCGTCATGGAATTGAACTTAACGAAAATGACTTTGCAAATGATATACAGCGGCGTAAAAGCGGAAAACGGGGAACAAGTTTAAGAATAGAACAGGATATGCCCGAAATCATAAGCGGCGTTTTCAACGGTTTTACAACAGGTTCGCCGATTACGGTTTTATTTAAAAACGAAAATATACAGTCCGAAAATTATTTACAGTGCCGTACTCAACCACGACCGGGTCATGCAGATTTCGTTGCAATGAAAAAATTTGACGGATTTAATGACTTTCGAGGCGGCGGACACTTTTCGGGAAGGCTCACGTTGCCTTTGGTTGCAGCAGGCGTTGTTGCCAAAAAAAATATACCCGGCATAAATATAACTTCAAAAATAATTGAAGTCGGAGGCAAAGCCGATGCTGCCGCAATTATTGAAAATGCAATGAATGACGGCGATTCTGTCGGCGGAATAATCGAATGTACGGCAAAAAAAATACCTTCAGGCTTAGGCGAACCCTTTTTTGATTCTGTTGAATCGCGAATATCTCACCTTGCGTTTTCAATTCCTGCCGTGAAGGGAATAGAATTTGGCGCGGGATTTTCTGCTGCGCGCATGTTGGGCAGCGAACATAACGATATGCTGACAGACGAATACGGAAAAACGGCAACAAACAACAGTGGCGGCATTGCGGGAGGAATTACAAACGGCAACGATTTGACGTTTCGCATAGCCGTAAAACCCGCATCGAGCATTGCAAAAAAACAGCAAACTTTCGATTTTGAAAATAAAAAAATATCAGATTTTAAAATACACGGCAGACATGATGCCTGCATCGCTTTACGCATGCCTGTTATTGCAGAAGCGATTACTGCCATAGTTCTTGCCGATTTTATAATGCTTAAAAAATGAACTTGAACAAAGAAAATATTTTAGCTTTACTTGAAGAAATCATACATCCCGAATTTGAAAAAAATATCGTGGAACTTGGGATGATTGAAAATATTGATATTTCGGATAATGAAATATCATTTTCCATTTTGCCGAAACGGCAGCAGGATCCGTTTGCGGCGTCAATTAAAAAGAAATGCGAGCAGTTATTGTCCGAAAAATTTTCATCGGTAACAGTAAAAATAACTGAACGCGGCAAACGGCAAAATACGGCAAATCGCGAGCAAACGCAGACTAATTATGCTTTAAAAGATGTGAAGCATATTGTTGCAATTATGTCTGGAAAAGGAGGCGTGGGAAAATCTACAATATCGTCAAATTTGGCGGTAACGCTTGCTAACAGAGGATTTAAAACAGGTTTGACAGATGCCGACATTTATGGTCCGTCGATTCCGCAAATGTTTGGAGTTCAAAATTCACAGCCAATGATGGTAAAAGTTGATGACATTGAATTGATTGAGCCTGTTGAGAGTTACGGCGTAAAGCTAATGTCGATAAGTTTTTTCATAAATCACGCCGAAGCGCTTATCTGGCGGGCGCCAATGGCAACAAGCGCATTGCGGCAGCTTGCAGGAGGAACATATTGGGGCGAACTCGACTTTTTACTGATAGATTTTCCGCCCGGCACCGGAGATATTCATATTACGATGACTCAGGAATTGAATCTTGACGGAATTATTATTGTTACAACACCACAGCCGGTTGCTCTTGCCGATGCAATACGCGGAATAAACATGTTCGGACATGAAAAAATCAATGTTCCTATATTGGGTCTGGTTGAAAATATGGCATGGTTTACGCCTGATGAACTGCCCGAAAATCGTTATTATATTTTCGGAATGAACGGAGGAAAAAAGCTTGCTGCCGAAAAACAAATCCCGTTTTTGGCGGAAATTCCAATAGTTCAATCGATAAGGCAGAGCGGCGATGACGGAATACCTGCCGTTTGTACAAGCGATATTCAGGCAAAAGTTTTTGACGAACTTGCGGATAATTTCTTAAAACAAATAAAATAATTCGCAATTTTGAAAAAAATATTACCTTTGCCGTCAATAAATGCCCTTTTAGCTCAGTGGTAGAGCAGCTCATTCGTAATGAGCAGGTCGTCGGTTCAAGTCCGATGAAGGGCTCGAACAGAAGCAGCAGACTGTTTTCGGAATAGCTGTTTCTGTTTTTATTTTGAATGACATGGCGTTTATTTCGGCGCAAATGCGGTAACTGCTGCTATCAAAACTGCAATAGGCATTTTCGGAAAACACTTTGTCTGCATGCAAAATATTAGAGCTAAATATCTGGGCGGAATTTATATTGATAACTGAAATGAGAAAAATGACCGAAATCATAAATTTTTCATGTACATTTGTATAAAAAAATAAAACATGAAAATAGGATTTTCTGCCGACCATGCAGGTTATAAATTGAAAATGTTTTTGATAGAATTATTGCAGAATGAAGGAAATGAAATTACAGACTTCGGAACAAATTCGATCGAAAGCGTTGATTATCCCGATTTTGCGCATCCGTTAGCTCTTGCAGTCGAAAGCGGCGAGGTTGACTGCGGAATAGCAGTATGCGGCACGGGAAATGGAATAAACATGACTTTGAACAAGCACCAAAAAATACGCGCAGCACTTTGCTGGAATTGCGAAATAGCCGCTCTTGCACGCAAACACAACAACGCAAATGTATGTTCGCTTCCTGCGCGGTTTATTTCGGAAAACGAAGCCGCAAAAATTGTTGAAACATTTTTGAAATCCGATTTTGAAGACGGACGGCATCAACGCAGAATAGATAAAATACCGTGCATAATATAAAGTATAAAATTCACTTTATTGCCGAATTAGCATGATTTTATTGTAATTTTGCGCAAAAAATAAGGAAATTCTATTGGATTAATGAATATATTTGAGGAAAAACTGCAAGAAGGTTTGATTTTTTCGGTTGACAAACCTTACAAATGGACATCATCGGATGTTATACGAAAAGTACGAAGCGTTTTACGTTATCGGTATAATATAAAAAAAATAAAGGCAGGACATGCCGGAACTCTCGATCCGCTTGCAACGGGCGTGCTTGTTGTCTGCATCGGCAAAGCCACAAAGCGAGCCGAAGAAATTCAGGCTGGCGAAAAGGAATATGTTGCCGATATCCGCTTTGGCGCAACAACACCCTGTTTCGACCTCGAAAAACCGGTAGATGCAATTTTTCCTTACAGCCATATAACCAGTGAAAATTTTGAAATTGCACTGAAAAAATTTACGGGAACTATAGAACAAATTCCGCCGCTTTTTTCTGCAAAAATGATCAACGGAACTCGCGCATACGAATTTGCCCGCAAAGGCGAAAATGTTGAAATAAAATCATCAACAGTTAATATTAAGGAAATAGAAACTGTTAAATTTGATTTACCCGACACTGTTTTGCGAATTGTTTGCAGCAAAGGAACTTATATCCGTTCAATTGCCCGCGATTTGGGTTTTGAACTGCAAAGCGGAGCGCATCTTACAAATTTGCGCCGCATCCGAAGCGGTAATTTCTTATTAACTCATAGTCTTGATATAAATAATTTGGAAATTTTTTTCAAAAATATTGAAACAAAATAAACTTATATTCGTATAAAAGGCATTGATTGCAGTCAATTTTTTACAGTAATCTTGGTAATAACAATAAAATCAATTAATTAATAAATCAAGCGAGATGAAATTAAATCAGTTTAATTTTAAACTTCCGCCGGAACTTGTTTCTAAATATCCTTCACCCGAACGGGACGAATGCCGATTAATGGTTATTGACAGAAAAAAAGGCAAAATAGAACACAAAATATTTAAGGATGTGGTGAAATATTTTGACAGCGGCGATGTAATGGTTTTTAACAACACAAAGGTTTTTCCGGCGCGTTTATACGGAAGCAAAGAAAAAACAAAGGCGGAAATTGAAGTTTTTCTTTTGCGCGAGCTTAATTCCGACCAGAAGCTTTGGGATGTACTGGTTGATCCTGCACGAAAAATACGCATAGGAAACAAGCTGTACTTTGGCGAACATGAAGACCTTGTTGCCGAAGTTATTGACAATACAACATCACGTGGACGCACCCTGCGTTTTTTGTGCGACATTCCACATGATGAATTTAAGAAAATGCTTTTTCAGCTTGGCGAAACGCCTCTTCCGCACTGGGTTCGCCCTAAGGTTGAAAAAATTGATACCGAACGCTACCAAACGGTTTTCGCAAAGGAAGAAGGATCCGTTGCCGCTCCTACGGCAGGCTTGCATTTCAGTAACATACTGCTTAAACGTCTGGAGATAAAAGGAGTGAAATTTGCATACATCACGCTGCATGTAGGATTGGGTAACTTCAAAATAATTGAAGTAGAAGATTTGTCGAAACATAAAGTTGATTCCGAAAAAATTTTGATAAGCGAAGAAACGGCTGAAATTATCAATTTGGCAAAAGACAGGGAAAAGCGCGTTTGTGCTGTT
Organism: Prevotellaceae bacterium; assembly: GCA_031265155.1. Classification (GTDB taxonomy): domain Bacteria; phylum Bacteroidota; class Bacteroidia; order Bacteroidales; family UBA932; genus JAIRKV01. The sequence continues at coordinate 12,589 of JAISDB010000059.1, forward strand.
GGAACAACTGTTTTGCGTACGCTTGAAACGTCTGTTACAACAACAGGCAGGCTGATTCCGTTTGATGGATGGACAAATAAATTTATTTTCCCTCCATACGAAATTAATATTCCCAACAGGATGATTACAAATTTCCAAATGCCGCTTTCAAAAATGTATATGATGGCCTGCACTTTTGCAGGGTACGATTTTTTACGCGAAGCATATCATGTGGCAATAAAGGACAAGTACAGTTTCGGCACCTATGGCGATGCGATGCTGATACTGTGATGTTTTCACAGCTAATGTCTTATAAAAGTTCTATATTGCAAAATGTAGAACTTTTTTAGTTTTAGCTGTCGATTTTTAATATTTTATTTAAGATGTCTTTTCTAAATACACTACAGGTTATTAATATATCTTGCTTTTTGTTCTTACTGTGTAGTTCAATCTAAAATCAATATCCTGAAATCCTACGTTATCCTTTATTATGAAATATTTAAATGGGATATCATTCGGATTTGCCTGCTTGTCGAGGTAAGAAACTTCCCATTCCTGACGTGTTTCATTAAACCGGAATTCTATGTATTTTGAATAATCTTTTTTATCAACATGGGGTTTAAACATTCCTAATGGAGAACTGCTGCTGCGTTCGATATTACAGGTTACCTTGAAATCTATTGAAATTGTTTTTGCCGCCGGTTTAAATTTAATAACATGCGCGTATGTGTTCGATATTTTTCTGTCTTTAATCGCCTCTCCATTTATTTTGGACTGTAACCTGCCGACCTCGTATCCATCTTCTTTTACTACAATATCGCTTATGCTAACCCATGAATTTTTATTCATCTTTTTGCTTTTGTTTGTTGTAGTTGCAATAAAGTTCAAATCAACAATTACCAGTTCGGCTTCCTGTCGCTCTGTTTGCTCTATTCGCGCTTGTTCTTCTTGCGCCAGCCTTATGCTGTCTTGCATCCTTCGGTTTATATCATTTATTCTAACAGTATCCGGTGTCGGCGATGTTGATCTTGGTGGTCTAGGATTAGGCTTATAATCCGGCGGTTCTGGTTCTAGTGTTTGCGCTTGCATATTGTTGCATAAAGAGCAACTTAAAATAATTAAAATAAGCGCTAAACGATTAATAATAATTTTTGTATTCATATAAAATCTGTTTTAATTAATAATTTATTTTTTTATCTTGTACTGCTATAGGTATCTCCTGTCCAATAACCTGTTGTTATACTTCCGTTTAATTTTATCTCTATGCCATAACCATCCCTTAAACCATCTTTCCAATAGCCATACCACATTCCGCCGCTATTCCACGAAAAAATACCCCGACCGTGCCGTTTGCCATCTTTTGTTTCTCCTATATATTGTTCTCCATCTGAGTATGATATGACTTTAAATTTGTAAGAGGCATAACCCTGAGTGGGATATGTATCTATTGGGTTTATCGTCAGTAAACATGCCGTTATAGATTAGTTTTCCGGCGGCATCATAACAGGTACCTTGTCCTAATTTATCACTATTTGACCAGTTACCAACATAATATTTACAATCAGGGCAATTAGAAACAGTATAGCCAATACCAGCAATATAAATTCCATAACCATTTTTATTTCCATTGCTCCATCCTCCAAAATAAAAAGCTCCATAATCGTCCCAACGGTATGCCCCTAAACCGCTTCTCTTTCCATCACTGTTTTTGTGCCCTTTATATTTTCCATTATCATAAGAGTTTGTAGGGCTTGAGTTTATATTCCGAGAAATTAAACGGTTTACTTCCGTAAGGTCTAATGTTTTTGCTTGTCCCTTTTGCTTAATATTTACTTTTACAGTTTTGCTTCCTGCGTTAATGAGGAAAAAATCAGTTCTATCGCTTTCAGAGGTGTTGGCGATGCATGTCAGAATTATGTAAGAAGAATGTTTCGTGACAGAGAGCCAACTATAAGCAAACGAACAATGCCAAGAAGAATAATTTGTAGAAACATTAATCGTTTTAGTTCCACCCGTAGCATCAAACTCTATTTCGGTTGGCGATACAGTCAAAGTAGCATTTTGATAAGCAAGTTCACTGTCACAATCTGCTATTAACGGTTGAAAATCGGTATTATTACAATTATTCGATAAGCCTTGACTGAAATACACCTTGGCAGTAGCATAATTTTTTGCATTATATGCATTTTTGCCGTTAGACAGATATTGACTGCAAGCGGCGTTTTTTTGTTCTGTTTCGCTTTGTTTTTCCAATTTCATATTACACATATCAATATAATCCTGAAAATCGATATTATTGCATTTTTCGGCTAAACCTTTTTTGAAGAAAATCAAAGCAGTTTCGTAATCACCGCTGTCATACGCTTCTTTGCCGTCTTTGTAGCGCTGTTCGCATTGAATTTGCTTTGCATTGGGCTTTGGTGTTGTCGCAGGTTTATTTGGCGGTTTTGGCTCTTGTGTTGGAATCTCATCTAAAGTTTGGGCTTGTATGTTGTTGCACAAAAAACAACCTGAAAAGAGCGCAACAAATAAATGCCAGATAATAATTTTTATTCTCATGTCAGATATAATTTATTATTTATAATTTAATTTCCATCTTGTGATACACAAACCGAATCAAACAGGGCATCAAAATCGACTTTACTCATATGTCTGATTATTACTTTATCCCATTCGCCCATTTCGGTTTTGCCTGTTGCAGAACAATAGATTCCAAGTCCTTTTCGTTTGCCATCAACAAACTGTCCCTTATACGAAGCGCCGCTTGCATACGTAACAATACCGCATCCGTTAAAAGTATTATCGGCAAAATCGCCTTCGTATTTGTCTCTGTTTTTATAACGCAAAGTGCCTTTGCCTTCCCGTTTTCCGTTTTTCCATCCGCCGTTGTAAGTATTTCTCTGCATTATAACATCATCTATAAATTCTGCACGTCCCAATATACCATCGGGTACTCCATTTTTCATTGTGCCTGTGTATTTAAATATTTCACCGTTAATATTGAGTATTGTATCGCGAGCTTCGTAAATTAAGTCAGCAGGTTCTTCAATGGTGTCTTTTATCCCGTATTCATGCTGATGATTGCTTGAAAAATGAGACATGGCAAAAAATACGCCGACAATTAATACGACTGCCAAACCAATTACAGATAATATCTTTTAGGATTAACAGAAGTACTGCCTGTTCGCCAATTCTTATTTCTAAGCAAATCCGTCATAAAAGCATCTACTGTCTGATATCGATTTTCGGGCTTCAGTTGCATTGCTTTCATTATTGTAGTGTTGGCTTCGTCGGAAATTGCAGGTTCTATTTTTTTAGGTTCCGGCATGACTTCCATTGTCCGAGTAGTAGCATCTAATGGTTTTATACCTGTAAGGACAAAATAAAACACTGCTCCCAAAGAATAAATATCCGAATACGAACCTTTGCGACTTGTAGCTGAATATTGCTCCAGAGGCGCATATCCCTGTGTAAGTATGGATGTATGATTTTGTGTTTTATCGTGAAACTCATTTAAACTTTTAACAAGATCAATGAGAAGGCTAGATAATGCCAATTCAGCCAGGATTCATCTAATTTGTCGAATCTGACTAAAAGCGTTCTAAAATTGTCCAGTCATGCAAAAGCTCGCTCATTGACAAACCTTCTTTTGTAAACATCTTTATTGAAAAATCTCTTTCTGCCCCGTTTTGCTTTCTTTCTGTTTC
>JAISDB010000100.1 GCA_031265155.1 Prevotellaceae bacterium
AAATGGATAGCAGTAACGGCAGTAGCGACAGCTGTGATATTCATAGCCGTTGTAATCCGCAAGGTTATCAAAGGCACAAGTTTAATAACACGGATTAAAAACTTATTCAAATGAGCAGATTGATAAAAATAGACCCGAATAACTTTAACAAGCACACGGAAGAGGGCGAACAGTTACTTGAAAAATCAGTCGTCGAAGTCGGAGTGATAGAAAGTATAGCAACAGACGCAAACGGTGATATAATCACGGGAAACGCCCGCAAAAAGGTATTTGACAAGCTCGGACTAAAACCTAAATTTATCAAATTAAAAGAGGATGAATATCCTGTTATAGAAACCGACCTTGACGGCGAAAAGCGCGTAAAGGCTGCTATTTTGGCAAATACGGTAGCGCAAAAGAATATAAATCTTGATGTTGAACTGATAAAAGAAGTAGCGGTTAATCAGCTTGATATTGATATTGTTGAATTGGGAGTTGAAACAATACCGGACGTTGATTATTCGGGTCAGAATAAAGAAATAAACGCATCTGATTTTGATGATGCGCAATTTGTATTGAAATTGTCATTTGACAGCTACACGTATATTTCCGTATTGGAAAGGTTAAAAAATGTCAGTGAAAATAGTAATGAGGTCAATTTTAAAAAATTACTTGAATTTTGGGAACAAAACCATGAATGAGCATCTATTTTCATATAGTTGGAACATGTCCGACGGCTATCCTGCAAAAGGCATTGAAAAGCACGGATTAAAAGTGTTTGGCGCTTTCATTTGCGGCGGCGGTTCGACTATGGGATATAAACTTGCCGGATATAATCATTTGGGCGGCGTAGAAATCGACAAAAGGCTTGCAGAAGCATATAACATTAATCATAATCCTAAATACTTATATTCTGAAGACATACGCGATTTTGTAAAAAGAAACGATTTGTCCGATGAACTGTATAATTTGGATATATTAGACGGTTCGCCGCCATGCTCTACATTCAGCATGACAGGAAAAAGAGAAAAAGATTGGGGAAAAGAAAAAATATTTGCAGAAGGACAAAAAAAACAGCGGCTTGATGATTTGTTTTTTGAATTTGTAAAGCTCACGGACAAATTAAAGCCCAAAGTATTCATTGCTGAAAATGTAGAAGGGTTAATAATAGAAAATGCAAGGATTTATGTAAATGAAATATTAAATCAATCCAGTGCTGCCGGATATAACGTTCAATTATTTTTGCTTAATTCGGCAACTATGGGAGTACCCCAAAAGCGCAAAAGAGTATTTTTTATCGGAGTGAGAAAAGAATTGAGTAAACAGCCTTTGAAATTGAATTTTAATGAAAAGCCGATATTGTTTAAAGAAATACACGACAGTGCGGATATTAGTATAAGCAATATTACGGACATTGATAAAAAATATTGGAGTTTGGCAAAGCAGGGAAAACCGGTAGGCAAGTTTAAATCTGTAAAAAAACTGAATTACAATGATGTTTGTTTTACAATAGCTGCCAGCAAAAGACATTTTAATCCGTTAATCATGCGAGGGCTTAATGATGTTGAAATATTAAAGTGCTCATCGTTTCCTTTGGATTACAATCCACTGAAAATTAATGTAAATTATTTATGCGGCATGAGCGTTCCACCTGTTATGATGGCTCAAATATCAAATCAAATTTATTTACAGTGGCTCAAGCAATGACAGACAAAAACAAAATATATGGCAAACGTGTAACCGAGATAGCAGAATACCTGTACGCAAATCCTCTGGCAAGTCGTGGCAATATTTTGGCAAAGTTTGGCAAAAAGTGGCAAACTTCTGTCAGAACGGTAGACAGGATTATAAAGGACGCCAAAAAGCACAATGAAGCAAGGCAAATAAAGAGAGAAAAGGCAAAGGATGAGGTATTAATAAGGTCGGCAAGGGAAATGGCGGAAAACGCCGAAAAAACGAGAAATGAATTAACCGGCATTTTACTGGAAATAGCGCGGGGAAAAAGTGTAAGGAAGATACAGAACGAGTTGATAATACCTACCGAAAGCGACAGGATAAGGGCAATAGCGGAATTAAATAAGATGACGGGCAATTATGCGCCTGTATTGACGGCTCAAACCGACAGCAGGGGCAATGATGTAATAGACACCGTTAATGTAAATATCAGGAAGCAATGACGGCGGACTTTAACATAAATACGACATTTGAGAGGGTTTTGTATACCGACAAGCCGATAATTGACTTGTTGGGCGGACGCGGACGCGGCGGTTCGTTTTTCGGTACCGATTACTTTCTGTACGGTATGATAACCGAGCCGTATTTCAGGGGCTGCTTTTTGCGTCAGGCGTTCAATGACATTCGCGACAGCCTTTTCAAAGACCTCAAAGACAGAATAGAGGAACACGCCTTACCGTCGAAACTGTTTAAGATAAACGAAAGTGAAATGCGCATCACCTATGTACCGAATGGCAACAGCATAATAAGCAAGGGCTTCATAACAAGCAGCAACAGGCAGGCAAAGTTGAAATCATTAGCCGGACTGACGCACGTACTGATTGA
>JAISDB010000147.1 GCA_031265155.1 Prevotellaceae bacterium
GCAAGGGCGAAGTTTCAGAACGCCGAAACCTGCCTGTTAATGCAGGGCTGGATAGACATAGCCAATCCCATGAAGTGTAAGATTTTTAAGAGAAAAGACGAATGGTCGTGGCAGATGGGTGCCTGCCTGATGATGCTGTTACGATGCGAAGCGATTTACATGCTTCGCGACTGGAGAGAATCGAAAGGCGCGCGGATTGAACATGCCGTTGCCACAGAATTGGGAATTGAGATAATTTATCAGTTATAAAGTAGAAAGTTATGATAATGGGATTTAAAGTCAGGTTCAAAGAACCAATAAAACAGGGCGTTAAGATACATTCTGTTCGCGAGGATAAAAAAAGGCGTTGGCGCAATGCCGCTGGTAAGACAATACACATGTCTACTGGCGTAAGAACGAGGCAATACGAATGTTTTAAAAACGATGCGAAGGTCAAATCTGTTCACAGAATTGATATTAAAATATACGAGTCCAAACAAAGCAGGGCTGTTAATATATTTATTGACGGACGGGCGATATTCGCAACCGAAGTTTACCAGTTCATTCGCAACGATGGATTTGCCAATATAACCGAATTTTTGGACTTTTTCAAAAACGGGCTAATAGATGGAACATTAATACAATGGACTGATTTTGATTACAATAAAACTTCAACATATTAATTAAAATTTAATATTATGGACGAAAAGGATTTAAAAATAATCAGGCTTGAAGATAAAGTTGAAGATTTGATTTCAATAAATCATGATTTGCAGGAAGAAAATGCAAGGCTCAGGAACTTAATCGACGAGGCATCCGACAGCTTATATGATGTTTACAGAAATTTAACATATTAAATAAAAATAAAATGGAAAAGGAAGAAAAAACACAACAGGTAGAAATGACAGCTGCGGAGCAGTTGGAATTTGAAGCATTTAAGACTCAAAGAGAGGCAAAGGAACGCAAGCGGCGCGAGCGCGAGAACCGCGAAGCGTACAAGGCAATAGTGAACGAGGCTATTGACACGATATTCCCCGAACTGCAAAAGGTCAGCGAAAGTTTGCAGTCGGAAAAGAGCAAGGTTTACGAGGCGTTTCAGCAGGCGCTGGTAATGAAGGCGGATGTTTACGGCATCAAGGAGGAGCAGAACAGCAACACGTTCACCAATTCGGCAGGCAACAGACGTATTGTTCTCGGACAGTACACGGTCGACAACTACGATGACACGGTGAATGAAGGCATCGCCAAAGTCAAGGAATTTATCGGCTCGCTGGCAAAAGACAGAGAGAGCAGCATGCTGGTAAATGCAATTTTAAAATTGCTGTCGAAAGACCAGAAAGGCAACCTGAAAGCAAGCCGCGTAATACAGCTTCGGAAGATGGCGGAAGAGAGCGGCAACGAGGCGTTCATCGATGGTGTGCGCATTATACAGGACGCCTACCGTCCGGCGGTAAGCAAGTATTATGTCCGCGCTGAGTACATGGACGAAAAGCAGCAGTGGAAGAACGTCCCGCTGGGAATGACCGAAGCGTAAATTAATTGATAATTGACAATTAATAATTAAGAGTTATGTACGAAGTTCATATTACGGTAAGTGCAGCGGATCCCGAACATCCCAATGCGCGCTATAAAAAAACGTATTACAAAGGAGTTTTCTTTGAAAAAGCCGGCAGTAAAATGCCTGCCGAGAAGGTTAAAAAATATGTGGTTGATAAAATACAGTCTGATGCAAGCGAGAAAAATAAAGAACTTACAATTGCTACTGCATGTACGCTCGTGAAGAAAGCGAGGGTTGATTTTATATTCAAAGAAGATTGAGAATTATGAAAACAAAAGAAATATTTAGACTGTTAAAAATGATATGGATACCAATAACCATTTGTGTTATTGCATTTGGCGTTGTGATTTTCATTTTGCTTCAACTGGCTGCTACGGCTTATTTGTTTATCATTTCAATTACGGCGTTGATTTTATCTGTTCTTGCGCTTCAAAAATGTCGTAAATATTCTCGCTTGGAGCATATTAATTACGAAAATTATAAAGAATTAAGAGACAGGATAGGGGATTTAGAAGACCGTGAGTTTTTAGGATATAAAAAGAAAAGCAATGAAAATCGAAATCAGGAATAAGAAATCGGAAGGGCGCACGAGCGTTGAGGAGTTCATGCAATTGAGGCAGGAACTTGCCCGCGCGCTCGCCGACTATCTTATTTCTAACGACCTTGTAGAATTTGAATTTAAGCGGGGCGACCTGATCGTAACGATTGATGTGAATGTAAAGAAGAAAGAAGATACAGGATAAATGACAACAAAAAATACGACAGAACGCGCAAGAATTGTGCAACGGATAGTTGCCCAGCATTACGAGGCGGGAAATCAAGCAAAAAGCAAAATGCAGATTTATCGCAACGTGATACGCAAGCTGTATCCAATCAGCGAAAGCACGTTTTGGCGATATTTAAAGATTAAGTGAATAAACAGTTTATTAGAAAAGCCGCTGAAAAGCGGCTTTTCCCATTTAAATAATTTTCATTGTAATAGTTTGCTGCAAGGCTTCGGGCTGTTCAAAAATTTCGAGACAGGCGGTTATAAACTGCAAATTGCGAACGCGCAAGCCTGTTTTGTTATTATTGAACGATGCCGCCGCGCGGCGCAGCAGCGGCTGGCAGTACCCGCCATCGGGAACCCAGCCCTGCAGGGCGTTTACAAGTTTATTTTCCATTTCAAAAAATTGCAGGGCATCCTCGCGCACTTCGAGCGGAGCATCTTCGTAGGATTGCGAAAACGGCGCAAACAGAAGCCGCAGGGCAACTGTCGCTTCGGCGCTTTGGTTTACGTTTCCGATTTCGGAATATACTGTTGAGGGAAAGTCAATAAGAACGGCAGGAAAAGCCACATTTGGCGCCCATTCATCGAACACGTCCTGCCCGAAGTCCTGTTCTATCCATTCAATTTCGGGAACCGCCTCTTTTATGCGGCTCTGCATGTCTAAATAAAGTTTTGAAAAAAATGATTCCATTGTTTATGATTTAAGATTTAATATTCTTGATAATTCTTTTTCTACGGTTTGCTGCACAGTCTTATTGAGTTCCGCACTTTCGCCCATGAATTGGCGTTTAGGCATGCGAAATCCTTTGCCGCGTCCCGCGCGTAAGCCTTCGTTGTGTACTGCTGCATATTCCACAGGATTATATATTCTTACGCCTGCGCGTATTGGAGTGTAATAAATACTGTCGCGCAAATGATTTTTATCACTCAACAGGGTTTTATACTGCATACTTGCAGGTTTTCTGCGGCGTTGCACAAGTTTGCCTTTCGAGCGGCGGCGCGGAATGTTTTTTACAAGCAGACGCTTTGCGGGCTTCCATGCATGCAAGCCGTTGTTTACAAATCCGCTCTTGCGAAAATTATCCTGAAAGTGAGCCTTTGCCAATGCTCCGACTTTCACCGGCAGCACGCGGCTTATGCAGTTTTCCAGTTCGCGCTGCGCCTGCTGCAATCTTTTTATAAATTCATCTCCTGTCATTTTTTTACTGTTTTTTTATCATTTAAATGATATTTTTTTGCTGTTTAAAAACTATTTTATATCTTTGCGGTGCAGTTCAAAAGAACTGAAGTGCGATTCTACGGATTCGTGCCCCGCAAGAGGAGGTTATGCCTCCTTATTGCTTTTTATATAAAAGCCTTATCTTTCCTTTTTCATATAGCCAAACCTCTTCAATTGCCTGTCCTTTTTTAATTCTGTCGTATATCAGTTTTTTAATATATCTGTCGGATGCGCCCTTTGTGTTATTTATAATTAACCTGTCAGACTGTGCCAACCCTCTTTTAAGCATATTACTTAATTTTTCCTTTTTGAACGGCGGTTTAAACCCTTCAACTTCATAAAATTTACCATCAATCAATAAATCAGGACATTTATTTGCATATTTTGTTTCCGTAAGGCTACCATATATTTTTTTGTATTCGTTAGATTTAAAATGTAATATTGGCACTGCTTTTACCTGTTTACCCATTCGTGCAAATTCAACGCCTGTATTTTTTATTGCTGTGTAATCGTTCTGTTTTTTATCAACTCCTGTATGAATACTGAATTTTCCACCGTTGTTAAATTCTTTTTTCATTATAAAATTTTCGTTATTACTTAATTTTTTCATAAGGTTTTCCACCGCCTGTTTTGCTCCGCCGTATGCTTTCTGCTCGTAGGCATTTTTGCTGCCGAACAGTTTTGCGTCCCGTCCGGGATTGTTTTCGAGTCCGGGCATTGGCTTGTTTTTGGGATTTTTCAATATATCCTGCTTTGGCGGCTTCAGGTCTTTATCGTTGGAGCTCAGGCTGCACTTGCAGTTCCATCGGTCGCCGGGCTTGTGCGAGTTCCAAAAGGGATCGTCAACAGGAAGCACCGTACCCCAAAAACCGATGTGGTCTTCGCCGGGCGTTGCGCTCGTTGAGGGCATCCATTCGAGATTAGGCAATACATCCTTTTCGGCTTCAAACTGGTTTCCAGTCGGCAGCCCTGTGAGCACGAATAACGGCTGTATTGTATTCCGTTTTGAGCCACGCGCGCACGTAATGGCTGCGAATGTTTTCAGTATCTTTTACGAAGCGTGAAAACGGTTTTAGTTTGCCGTTTTCGTCAACCAGCTGCCTTGCCATGTCGTTTTGCATTCTATGCGCTCTGAAAGCAGAGAATACAGCATTGTTGTATTTCAGGGCATTGATAAAGTCGTGTTCGGGCATGCGCTTTGCCATCTGCAAGCCTTCGGCTGTTGCAAGGTTAAACGTGTCGAGCGTGGCGAGGAGCAGGTTTTCGTCAATATCATTTTTCACGTCCAGCCCGTCATAAATATTTTTGAGCGCCTTCGCTATGATTTCGGGCGTAAATGCAAAACCTGCGTCGGCGACAAGGTCGCTGACCGGGGCATCGCCGGCGCCATAGTAAGCGTTATTTAAAAATCTTCGGAAGCCCCGTTTTTCGGGGCGCGAGCGAAAAAATCGGCAAGGCGGTCAAACAGTTTTTTCCTTGCGCCTTTCGGCTCGTCGGGTTCTTTCGGCTCATCGTCCCGGCTGTTTCCCCGCATTGCCTCGATTGCCGCCTGCCTGTCGGCTTCCTGCCGGGCTTTGAGTTCATCGTAATTGTCGGGCTTGGGAACGCCGTAAGTTTCGTAGTAGTAATCGTCGCCAATGGGAACCCTGCCCGAAACGAAGGTATCAATCTGAACGCGCTTAATCAGATTATCAAGGTCTATTTCAAACTCAAATTCAAACGATCCGCCTTCGACAGGAAAGCCGTAGGATTTGAGTATGTTCAAAAACCATTTTTCGTTCAGGGTATTTTGAACAAATGCGATATCCGACTTTGTGATTTCGAGTTGCTGCTTGCTCTGTTCGACACTTTGCGCATATCCCGAACTGCTGCTTGACGTGGTTGTTTCGGTATTGCCCAGAATGGCAATAGACATTTCGGCATTGCAGTTTTTAATCAGCCGTTCCTGCAATTCGCCTGTGCCGTTGCTTGTTTTGCCATCGAGCATTTCAAACTTCGCCTGCTTCGGTATCATCATGGCAAGCGAGCCGCCCGATTCGTTGAGTATTTTTCGCAAATCTTCCTTTGTTTTGGTATCGTAGGCATCGTAGTATATGATTCTCACGGGCTGCCCGAAAATTTCAACGTACTGCGCAAAATCGCCAAAGCCCGAACGTTTATAAAGGGCGTACATCGAGCATTTGAGCAGCAGTCCCAAATCGTTTTTTCTGCCGACAGTCCATACATAAGGCAGTTCGTCAATGGAAATTCCGCTGTAGTCGTACTGCGATTTGAGAATCATATTTTTTTCCATGCTGATATGTTTTCGGGGAACTTCTTCAAAGTCAAATTCTTTGCCTACAACAAACTCAATTCCCGACACGCCCCAAAACTTTGATTCGATAACAAGTTCAACAAGCCGGTTGAACTTATTTGAATAGATAAGGCTGTCGAAAGCGTCAATTTTGCGTTTGTTTTTATCTACGAACTGAATGCTTTTATTTAACACAAAATCCTTGCGCTTCTGTAAAATTCCTGCAAGATGTCCGTCGATAGTCGCAATATCGTGATACAGGTCGTAAAGCTGCACGCGGCTCGGCGTGTAAATACTTTCGGCGCGTTCCATTGCCGACTTCAGTTTTGCAATATCTTTTCGATTTCTGTCGGGAGCAACAAGCGTTAAATCGTTGATTATTATTTTTTGATTTTTCATGTTTTTTAAAATTATATCATTAAAAGAAATTATTCTGTTTAGGCAGTGAGTTCCAGTATACATCGGAATTTGCGCCGCCATCCTGACTTTCATCGTCCGGCCTGTAGGGTAAGTCGGGATTGACGTTTCCCGCCTGCAAGTCTTTGAGCCAGTCGAGAGCGTCTTCGTAATCGGCGCGGAATAACTCAATCTTTACATTTGGATTGGACAGGCGCACGAGATAATACGAGGCGATTATTTTGACTATCTTTTTTATCAGTTCCACGTCGCTGCCGTTGAATGCAGGCTGTGTTTCGGCTGTTCCGAATATTGCGCTGCAATCGTATTTGCTCATGTACGAGCGCACAAGGCTTTCGGCTGCGAGGATTTGCAACTCGGCAGCCTCGTTGTCGTTGCGCGTTATTCTTTGTATTGTTTCGGGATAAAGGCTCGTTTTTCCCAGTTCCTCAATTGTTACTAACATATTTTTGGATTTAAAGATTTTTAATTATTAATTATTAATTATTAATTGTTAATTGTTAATTATTAATTATAATTTGTGTTTATTGTGGAATTTGAATTTTTGAAATCCGCCGGGAGCCTCTGCCACTTCGTTTTCACGTAATTTGAACACGCCGCCTTCGACCATGTCGGGACCGTCCATTCGTTTTTGTTTCCGGCTGAAACTGTTAAACTGCGCTTTCAGGCGTTTCATGTTCGGGTCTTCGGCTTCCTTTTCATTAAAAATCAAATGCCCGAGCCTGTTCAGAGGCTCAAGCAAGCCTTCGATACGCGTGTATTTGTCTTTTTTATCGCGGTCGTCGCCGATTATCGGTAGAAATACGCCTGTTGCGTTAGCGCGTTCATAAATTGCGGGCAAAATAACCTGTTCGTAAAACGGATTTTGCAGACTGTTGTTTTCTATCCAAATACGAAGATTCTGAACATTTTTTTGCCTGCAAAAAATATAACACTCAAACAGACATTCGACAAATCGCGCATTGCTCATAGTGCCGAGAAAAACCTTTGCAATAAAGTAGTCAAAGCCCTTTTTTGCCACAACCCCGACAGCCTTGTCGCTGCCTGAAGTAACATCCTTATTGGATGTTGCCGGGTCGGCATAAATGCAGACGGCGCACGAATCCAGGCGCGGAACTTTGCCATCTTTCAAATTTTTGAAAGTATCGCCTCCGTCCATCGGATTATTAAAATATTCCTTTTGCGCCGACTCGTAACTTATCGTTGACAGTACCCTGTCGATGCTTTCCTCGCTGTTTTTTGCCGCCCACGCTGATTTGCCGTCTTTATCGCGTATGTTGATTATCTCGAACCTGTCGGCTTTTTCGCCCAGATATTTAACCGTGCAGTTGTCGTGAATGATATTGCCGTTTACCAGTATTCTTAACGGGCCGGATATTGAGCGCGTGGGAATAAGAGCCTCTTCGACCCATTTCTTTTTTGCCGTCATCGTATCTTCGTTGCGGCATTCCTCATCGGTGTCAATATCATCTATAAGAATGAAGTCGGGACGAAAATTGTCCTTACGCGAGCCGCGCGGCGACTGTCCCCAGCCCAAAGCGCGGAACTGACAGCCTTTTTTTATTGTAAATTTTGCCGCCTCCCATTTTCCGAAAACTTCCTGAATGCCGTAATCGTTAATTAATCGCCTGTTTGCCTCAAAGCAGGCTTTGAAAGGCAATAATAAATTAACGGCGCTGTCCTGCGTAGCCGAAACAAGCAGAAGATTATTGACTTTACCAAGCATTGCAAGATATGTTACTTCCATCATCGCACGCGCCGATTTTGCAAGTTCGCGGCTCCATGCGCGCGCTTCGTACCATTCCGCATTCTTCAGTATTCTTTGCGTTGCCCTTTTGTGAAACTCGGCAGGTTCGGCGGTGCAGTAGTGCGGAAAATAATACTTAAACCACTCTTCGGGACTGTCTTCCAAAAAGCGAATACGCTTGATTTTCGCCGCTGCCGATTCGTTTGGGTCAACGGGAGTGGATTTCTTGAAGCTCTCGTTAAACTCGCGCCACGCCTTTACATAATCGGTATCGGATGCCGTTTTTATTGTTCTTGCCATTTCTGTTTTTCGATTAAGTGATTAATGAATGCATCGAAATAGTCGTTTGCCTTTTGCGAAAATTCAAAGTCAATGTCTTTTGCAAAAAGAACAAAATCGCGTGCAATAACCGTTGTCTGTCCGATGTTGTATTTCTGTTCGAGTTCGGCAATGTCGCGGATAAGTTTACGGCGCACGTCGGCTTCTTTTGATGTGGGAAAGCGAAAACCCTCGCTTCTGTTTTTTATCATGCCGTTAAACTCCGCAAGCTCGTCGTACAGTTCGGATATTCGCCTGTTTTTTGACGTCAAAATACCCTTTTTGAGTTTGTCCCAGTTATCCTCTTTTGCCCAGCGCGATACGGAAACTTCGGAAACGCCAAGTTTTTTAGCAATTTCCTTTTGCCTGAAATCCTGCAAAAACATTATCAGAGCAACCTCTTTAAGGTTAGAATAGTTCCTTTTTTCTTTTTTCATTTTATTGAATTTTTACGCCGCAAAATTGATTGATAAACAGGAAAAATAAAAAAATCACTGTTATTTTGACAGTGATTTTTGCACAACAAACATCAAATACTGATTTTTGCGGTCTGTAAAAAATAAAAATTATGTCGTACAAAAAATTTGATAGGGAATTTTGTTTGACCGATAATTCGGTAAATGTGTATGGTTATCGTCTGTTGACAGATGGTTTCGTTCAGGAAAAATTTAAGCCTGCAATCGGTTACTTTATGCACAAGCGAGAGCTTGGCGTAGCCGTACGCTGGGAAGATTTCCGCGTTGATGGCGATAAGCTTTACGCAAAACCCGTAATTAACGAGAGCGCTTTTCCGAATCTGTTTGCACAGATTGAGGCGGGATTTTATGCGGGAGCCTCCGCAGGCAGTATTGTGGCGCTGGAATTTAGCGACGATGACAAAATGAAACTTGCCGACCAGACAGGCATAACTGTTACAAAATGGTATCCGCGCGAGGTTAGCATCGTTGACTTGCCCGGCAATTACAACGCGCTGGCACAACTGTATGACGAAAGCGACAATGTTCTTTACGATTTGAGCGACAAAAAATCACAAAAAAAATCAGAAATGAAAAAAATTGAATTCAACGCAGAGCAATTGCGATTGCTCGACTTGAGCGACAATGCAACGGACGACCAAATCACCGTTGCGCTCAAAAATTTAGCCGACAGGGCTAAACGCGCCGATGCTGCCGAAAAGTCTTTAAGCGACCTGAAGGCGGGAATGACGCAAAAGCAGGTTAAAGCCATTCTTGAAAAAGGAATGAGCGAACACAAATTGACGAAAGAACTCGCCGACAGTCTTGAAAAAGATTACGCAGGCAATCCTGACGGCTTGCAAAAATTAGTTGATGCAATGCAGCCGCAAAAATTTGTCTCAAAGCAGACAAACTCGAAAGTACCGACTGATTTGCCCGAAAAGTACAGGGGCAAATCGTTTAACGATCTCTATGTAAGCGGCGACCTGGAAACAGTCAAAGCCGACTATCCCGATTATTACGAAACATTAAAATCTAAAAAATAATGGCAACAAATTCAGGCGCAATAAGCGCAATTCCTGTTGAGATTTTTGCAGCGTATATCGTTGAGAAACTCAGAAAAACAAACCCTCATTTGCAATTTGCAACCGACGAAAGCGGCAACGTACTCGATGGCTCCGTGGTTCACATACCTCAGGCGGGCAATTCGCCGAGCGTAGTAAAAAACCGTAAAAACTTTCCGGCAACGGCGGTACAGCGCGGCGACGGTTTTGTAACATATCCTCTTGATGTTTATTCAACGGATCCGACGCATGTAACGTGGCACGAGGAACACGAAATCAGTTACAACAAAACCGATTCGGTACTTAACGACCATATCGCAACGCTTATAGAAGCCATAGGCGACAATATTCTGTTCGCGTGGGTACGCGGATTAAAACCCAGTGCAGGCTCATTTGTGGCAGACAGCATTCCCGCTGCAAGCATTATCAGAACGTCAGGCGGTACCGCCGATGTAAATCCCGAAGATGGACAAACAGGACAGAGACTTGCTTTTTCGTACAGGGATTTGCAAAAGGCGCAGGCAATGATGAATAAGGGCGGCGTTCCCAAAGAGGAGCGTTATGCCATGATTGAATCTTATCAGTACCAGCAGTTTCTTGATTCGCTCAGCACAAACCAGATGGCGGCATTTCAAAATTCTGCCGACCTTGCCAATGGTATTGTCGGACGTTTTGCGGGATTTCAAATTCTTGAACGCTCGTCGGTTTTGGCGTTTACCACAGCAGGCGTTTTGCGCGTTCCGGGCGAAGCGCTGGCGGCAACGGATAATCTCGGCTCGCTGTGCTGGCAAAAGTCAAGCGTGGCAAAAGCGCAGGGCGACATTAAACCGTTCCAGACCGTTGACGATCCGACTTACTACGGCGATATTTTTTCTGCGCTGGTAAAATTCGGTGGTCGATGCCGTCGCGCCGACTGGAAAGGTCTTATCGCAATCGTTCAGGATGTTGTTCCGGATACGGAAGCATAATTAACTATTACTAATTAACAATTATAAGTTTATGAGACAATTTTTTAAAATTATGTATGCCCTCTCGCTGTTGTTTATTGCAATGGCAGTGCGGGCAAAGGAAAAGCAGGGTGATGTAATAATTTTTCATTATAACGAATATTGCATCACTGTTGTTGGGCAACCCGCTACTACAGCGGTAATGGAACCTGCTCCCGGTGGAAGCGGATATTACGGTATTTATTTATTAAATACGGCGGGAATTGTGCCGGTGGCAATCACAGTCAGCGAACAGGACAATTATGCCGTTATAAAGGAACAGCGGCGAGCGCGCAAATCCATGTACAGTTACGGACATCGAAATAAAGCAAGAGATTCGTTATGTAAAGCAGCAAAGCAGGCAGCGGAGCGGGCGTCCCGTTCTATTAACAAATAACACACACAAACATCAGAGGCGCATTGCGGTGCGCCTCTTAAATTAAAAAAAGTTTAAATCCAAAAATTATGGAAAAAATAAAAGATTATTTCGAAAGATACCCCAATTCGAATGAATGCTTCGAAGCCGGCGGCAGGCTGTTTCACACGCATGGCGCCGCAATAAGTTTCGGCAGCGATGTAAAAAAGTGGACGCGCGCCGATGTGAAAAAAGAAACTCGGGATGACAATAAGGTTGATTTTGTCGATGCTGACTTAAGCAGCCTTACGCAAAAAGATTTGAAAAAATATGCGGATGAATTTGGTTTGAAAACCGAAAACGACAAGAGGGAAATTCTTTTGTCGGCATTGACGGAATACCAAAAACAGTTGAACGATGGAAAAGATGAAGACGAAAACGAAGACGACAAATAAGAATGCCGCCGATGTTTTTTTCAGGCAAAATCCTTTGATAAGGACAGTATATGTTGACGATGACGGCAATATATATCTGTCGTATAATGCAAAACAAAATCTTAAAAAAGTTATACGAAAATGAACAAGTTAACAATAACGCGAACTAACGGGAATGTCCCCAAAACGCTGCCGGGCGAAGACCATATAAGCGGCTTGCTTGTATATTCCGACCAGTTGCCGGCAGGATTTTCGCAAACGGAACGTATAAAAGCTGTTTCGACAATCGAAACGGCGGAAAGTTTGGGCATAACGCCTGACACGCATCCCGCAATTTACGGCATGCTCAAAGATATTTTCCGCATCAGTGAGGGCATAAGCCTGTATGTAGGAATATTTGAGGAAAATGCCGATTTTGACGAAGTAAAGACAATGCAGAATTTTGCCGAAGGCAGGCTTCGACAGATTGCTGTTTACAATGCAGCCGTTGCAATATCGGCTGACAGTATCGTTGCGCTGCAGGCTGTTGCCGCTCAACTCGAAAGCGAAGATACTCCGCTTTCCATATTGTATTATCCGCAAGTGGCGAACATTGCAGCGCTGCCGGCAATATCGGCAACAGGACGCAAAAACGTGTCGGTTGTCATTGCAAAGGATGGACTGGGCGTTGTTCTTGGAACCGTTGCGGCGGCAAAAGTAAACGAAAGCATTGCATGGGTAAGGAAGTTCCCGACGGGAATAGAAAATCCCGCGTTCAGCGATGGAACACTGTTGCGCGATGTGGACAAAGCAGTTGTGGAATCCATCGACACAAAGCGATATCTGTTCTTTGTAACCTATCCGGGACTTGCCGATTCGTATATCAACGACAGTCATACCTGTGATTTGGCTGCAAGCGATTATGCATATCTTGAACTTGTGCGCACGATGGACAAAGCCGTGCGCGGCATTCGCACCTATCTGCTGCCCGAACTCGGCGGCAATGTTTATATTGACGCAGAAACGGGAAAATTGCAGCCTTACAGCGTGAAAAATCTCGAACTGATTGCGGGCAAGGCAATCGAGGATATGGAACGCGCGGGCGAAATCAGCGGTTACTCCGTTGAGATAGACCCCGAACAGAATGTACTTTCGACTTCAACGGTTGAGATTGTTATAAAACAGGTTTCAACAGGAGTAATGCGTAAAATTAATGTAAAAATAGGTTATACTGAAAAATTATGAACGGAATAAGACATTTGCCGTTAATCAACGGCGTGGAGCCTTCGTGGGCAAATCTGGTTATAGCAATAGCAGGAGTTGTCGAAACCGGAATAACAAAAATAGACTACGGCGACGAGCAGACAATAGAAGACATTTACGGAGCCGGACAACGCCCGGTGGCTCGCGGCTATGGCAACATTGCGTCAAAATGCGCGATAACGCTGCTGCGCAGTTCGGTGGAGGCAATACGGGCAGCAAGCCTTACGGGACGCCTGCAGGATATTGACCCTTTCAATATTACGGTCAGCTTTGTTCCCGCCGGAGGCAACGGAACGATTGTTACGCACAAAATCCGCAACTGCCAGTTTACGACCGATACGCTTGCCGCATCGCAGGGCGAAACAAAGAATGAAACAGAATTTACTCTTATATGTTCGCATATTGAATGGAAATAATTCGGCATGATTTAATCATTATTTAAATATTAAATGTATGGAAATTAAAAAAAATTTAAGCGGTGAGGCGACCAAAGAGCAAATTGCAATGTGGAAAGCTAAACACGGGACGGTATTTGAAGTTATAATTGACGATGCCGTTTGCTATCTTCACAAACCGGACAGGAATGTTATCAGCGCTGCGGCAACGCTCGGACAGAACGACCCGATGCGCTTCAACGAAGTACTGATCGAAAACTGCTGGATTTCGGGCGACGAAAAAATAAAAACGGATAACGATTACTTTTTTGCACTGGTAGAAAAGGCGGAAGAGTTGCTGAGGTTTAAAACGGCAGAGATAAAAAAGTTATAAGCGAGGCAAGCGGGAAAGCCAAAGATGACTGGATTGGACTGCTTGACGCTTCATTGCAGTATTATCTTGGAATACGCGAACCCTCGCTGTTAACAGACGAACAATGGGCTGCAAAGATTGCGCAGTTAGCGCAAATCAGGTCGAAAGAAGCGGGTAATAAATCTTAATTAATTATAACTGAAAAAAGATTTTAAAAAACAATTTTCTCAAAAAAATGAGCACGGTTTCAACGATATACGATATAACATTCAAAGGCAATTCCGTGCGTGCGCTTGCCGATATCAGCAAAAATGCAAAAAAGGCAAACAGCGCTGTCGGCGCTCTTGGTGAAAAACTGGCAAAGGCAGGTTTTATGGTATTTGGCATTAGCGCCCTGTCGGGCGTGTTTTCACGACTGACGGGCGTTATTACCAAATGCACCGATGCCTACAGGCTTCAGGCGGTAGCCGAAAGCAAGCTTGCAACCATTATGCGCAATACGATGCAGGCGTACGATTTTGAGATTGATGCCATAAAAAGACTTGCCGCCGAACAGCAAAAACTCGGCGTTATAGGCGCCGCCATTCAACTGTCGGGGGCGCAGGAATTATCTACATACGTTACGAAACGCAAAAGCGTGGAAATGTTATTGCCCGTCATGAACGACATGCTCGCACAGCAGTACGGACTTAATGCTTCGCAGGAACAGGCGACAACAATAGCGCAAATGATGGGTAAGGTTCTTGACGGTCAGGTGGGAGCATTAAGCCGCTACGGATACCGGTTTGATGATGCGCAGGAAGCAATATTGAAATTCGGGAACGAAGAACAGCGGGTAGCAATGCTTGCTCAGGTTATTGCCAAATATGTCGGCGGGGTAAATGCCGCGCTTGCCGCAACGCCCGAAGGCAAATTGAAGCAGCACGCAAATGACATGAGCGATTTACACGGGCGTATAGGAAAACTGTTTACAGGCGTACAAAGCGCCCTGCTGCCGCTGCGTGAAAAATTGTTGAGCTTTATCAATAAAATCGTTGATTTTTTTGACACTCATATTGAGCAGATAAAGGCAACGGTTACAAGCGCATTGAATTTTATTTCGTCAAAACTGTCGACTGTTGCGGGTTTTATTCGCAGACATGCGGAAACGATAAAAAATCTGATAAAGGTTTTAATTCTTGCAAAGACTTATACAGTCTCTTATGCTGTTGCGACCAAAGCCTGCGCCGTAGCGATGGCGGCGTGGCGAGCGGTCGTTACTCTTGCGCGCATAGCGGTTGTGGCTTACAACAGAGGGGTATCTACGGCAATAAAACTGATGTTTGGACTCAATAATGCCGTAAAATTAAATCCGATAGGTCTTTTAGTCGGCGTTGTAACTGCGGCAATTGCTGCATTTGCGCTGTTCAGGAAGCGCGCGGATGATGTTTCAAAGTCGCTGGACAATGCAAGGAAAACGGCATCGAGCTACTATGCCCAGGAGCGCACTCAACTCGACATGATATTCGCCAAACTTCGCGACAGCAATCCCAAAAGCAGGGAACGCAATACGCTTGTGAATGAACTTTTGCAAATGTATCCCGAACTGAACAGAGAGCAGGCGGAGGAACTGCGTAATACAAATAATCTTGCGGCAGCATACGAAACCCTCGCACAAAGCATTGCAAAAAAAGCAAGGATCAAGGGCGCGGAGTCCGCGCTTGAAAAATTATCGGAAAAAACTCAAAACATTGATATGGTTATTGAAGACATGCTCAAATACGCTGTAAACAGGCGTGATTACAAGAACGATGAAGATTATGCAAAGGCAAGAGGGCAGGCGCGGGAATATTACCAAAATACAGTATTGCCTGCCGTTTCCAAGAACGCATCAAGCCTGTCCGGAGGGAATTTTAAGAGTTTGAACGATATGAATTCCGAGTTGAACAAAGACATATACGGTTTGTATTTAAAATTAAAACAGGACGGCGTTCTTTTCAGGAAAGTGGCGGGAAGCCCTCTTCTGTCATCCGAAATTACAGATGGATTTGATAAATTGAAAACAGCGTCGGGCGCGTATGCCGAATATGCTAAAATTCAAAAATTTTTAGCAGACTACATGTTTGATTCATCAGGACAGACAGGCGGCAGAACCGGTAGCGGCGGCGACCTGACAAATCCCGGACAGGATGCCGTTGAAACCATCACCGGCGGCGGCAGGGGCGTTAAGAATTTTTACATAAACATCGAAAATCTTTTGCGCGAGAACACAAATATTTTTCAGTCATCAAAAGATGACCCTGCAAGCGCGGGCGATTTTGTAGAAAAACTCAACTATGCGCTCGAAGATGTTGTGAACGATGTAAATTATGCGGGAGGTTAGGATATGGGATTGCTGGTTATTTCATTATTAAGCAAATATGGCAGGCAGGAGTGGTACAGGCTGAAATTGACTTCGGACGTAAATCAACTCAAATCGAATGATGGAATTGATTACGGCAATGTGCTTGACGGCAAGCCGCCATACGGAATTGACAGCGGCGCGACTTATGAAAAAACCCTGCGCGTACCGTCAATCGATGGTTATGAAAATTCGCTTACAGCCGGTGCGCCGCGCAACAATATTGTTCTGCGCGCTGCGGTGGATGGCAAAACATACGAAATAGAGTTTACGGATGCAAAATGCAAGGTTGTAAAGGAAAATAAAATTATTGAAACTCCAATCGTAAACCGTCGCGGGACGGTCAAGGAGTACATCAACGCAAAAGATTATTCGATAACAATATCGGGCAATCTGTTTGTAAAATTAAAAGAGGACTTTCCCGTTGAAGCCGTAAAAATGCTGAACAGACTGCTGAGTACAACAGAAAGTATAGAAGTGTCAAGCGCATATCTGTCGTTTTTTGAAATTACCAAAATGGTTTTTAAGAATGGCACTTTTGACCAGAAAGAAGCAAAGTATGTGAATGTAATGCCTTTTTCGCTTGAATTTGTGAGCGACGAGGATTATGAATTTTTAGTGGAGGATAACAGTTAATCTTTAAATCTTATGGTAAAATCTTCATCAGACTCTACAAATTTAACGGTAAAATCCGCAGCGCTTTGTGTATCTGTGAAACTCCAAAGCCCGCATGAATTTGCAGCGGTAGAAGGTACCTGTTTTACTTCCAAATCGGGAATTGAAGTAACTGTTTTTACTCGAAAATCGGCAGAAGATTCACTTTCGGTAATGAATACATGCCCGTACAGTTTTTTGCCGTTGAGTTTACAGTCCGTTATTTGCGGGCGTTCGCTTGCAAGCGCGAAAAAGGATACGGCTGTAATAAGTATTAATGATAATAAACGCTTCATATCGTGTTAGTATTAAAGTGTAAAATATTAATCACCGGCAAAGATAATAAAAAAATTACGTTTGATTACGTTTCGAGCGTAGAAGTTATTACATCTGTTGAAAATCTTACCGATACGGCAAAAATTACTGTTCCTCGAAAGTTAAAGTGGAAAGAAAAACCGCTGACCGGTTTTATAAATCGAGGCGATGCGATAAACGTAGAACTCGGTTACGATGGACATAAAATGGAAACTGTTTTTACCGGTTATATCAGAAATTTTACTTCGCGCACGGCGATAACCCTTGAGTGCGAAAATGAAATGTGGAAATTAAAGCAGATTGCCGTCGTGCCGAAAGTGTATAAAAACTTCGACATTAAAGCATTTATGAAGGAATACGCTCCGCATTTGGAATTGATTTCCGTCAACAAAACCAAATATAATTTCGGCGAAGTGAAAATCGAAAAGGGCGTTAATGTCGCTCGCGTTCTTGAACAGCTGAAGCAAAACAATCCGTTTTACACGTTTTTCAGAGGCAAAAAACTTTACGCTGTTATCGGACAGACAAATCTGGTTGCGGAGGATGAAGTAAAGATGCTGAATTTTATTGCGCACAAAAACATTATCAACAGCGAGCAACTCAAACTCACTCTTGCCGAAGATGTTAACGTGCGTGTAAAGGCAATATCAATTTTGGCAAACAACAAACGGCTGACGGCTGAAGTTCCGCAGGGCAAAAAGGATGGAGACCTGCGAACCTTTCACGCTTCGCGATACAAGACCGAAGCCGATTTGAAGAAATATGCCGAACAGAAGCTTGCAGAACTTAAAACCGATACCGTCGAAGGCAGCTTTACGGCATTCGGCATTCCGCACGTGCGCAAGGGCGACCGCGTAAAAATTACGGACACGGTAAATGCGGATATCAGCGGTAAGGCATTTGCCGTAAAGGCTGTAAAGTACAGTTTCGACAGCAACGGCTACAGACAGACTATAACGCCCGGTCATAAATACCGATTGAAATGAAAGACAATATCAGAAAATACATACGTCAGATAGTCGGCGATGATTTGCAGAATACGGAAGTCTGCAGGGTTGTGAGCGTTGATGGCGCAATCTGCACCGTTGAAACCGTTGCGGATGAAATAGAGTACACGGGCGTCAGATTAAAAGCAAATACCCAAGACGATAAGGGCATTATTATAAAACCCAAAATAGGAAGCTATGTGCTGGTTACGCAAATCGATGAAGCCAATTATTTTGTCTCGTTTTTTTCGGAAATAGATGCGATAACATTTAAGGATACACAAGGATTTGAGATTACAGTCGAAAATGGAAAATTAAGCGTCAAAAACGGCAGTTACGGAATAAAACAGGCATTTGACGAACTGATAGACGCAATCGGAAAATTGACTGTAACGACAGGCACGGGACCGTCGGGAACTCCGATTAACAGGGCGGAATTTAACGCGGTCAAACAAAACATAAGTAAATTATTGAGTTGAAAGTTTGTAAAGTTAAAAAGTTGAAAGTTATAAAGTTTGTAAAGTTAAAAAGTAAAACAGTCAATAAAAATATGGCATTAAACAGGGAAACATTGAAAACGGCAATACAGGCGGCATTTGCGGCGCAGGTAAACAAAACAGACAGTCAGGCGAATGCAATCAGCGATTTGGCGGACAAAATCGCAACAGCAATAGACACGTTTATAAAATCGGCGCAGGTCAATCCGGGCATACCCGTAAGCACGACAGGTTCGGCGGCGGCACAAACGGGGGCAACAACAAGCACGGGAACATTAAGTTAATATGATATGACAGGTATTTTGACAGACAGCGAAACGGGCGACCTGATGATAAACGGCGGCTCTCTTGTGCTTGGCGATGTAGCAGGTCAAATCGTAGAACATGTGCTTATCGCCAACAGGGGCGAGTATAAGGAATTTCCACTGATTGGCGGCGAAATAGACAAAATGCGAAACGGTAATCCCGACACGTTTTGGCGCGGACAATTTAAAGACATGTTAAGCGCCTGCGGTGTCAATATTACGAGGTTAGACGCAGATAACGGCAATATAAATATTGAATGGTAGAAAGTTATAAGGTTAAAAATTAACAGAATATGAAAAAACTCGAATTAAAAAGAATAGCGCGAAAAGCGACATACACAATCGGGCGATTGTATGTTGACGGCAAATATTTCTGCGACACTCTCGAAGACGCGGACAGGGGCTTGACGCAAACGATGCCTTTGGCGGAAATCAGGCGAATAAAGGTAATGCACCAAACGGCGATACCTGCGGGAACTTACAAAATGATTGTGAACATATCGCCGGCGAAGCAGCGTCTTTTGCCGCGAATATTGGATGTTCCGGGATTTGACGGAATATTGATGCACAGAGGCAATACCGCCGATGACAGCAGCGGCTGCCCTTTGCTTGGCGAAAACACACAGGTCGGCAAGGTTCTGAATTCTACTAAATATGAACTTGCGCTCGTTGAACTTTTGAAAAACGAAAGGGATATTACGATATGGATACACTGATGCAAATATTGATGTGTTTCGCAACGGCGGCCATCGGCTGGTTTTTTGCCAACGTGAAAACCAAACGGCAAAAAAAGGATGGCGATTCATCTTTGGTAAACAGGACCGTATCGGACAGTTTGGAAACTATCGAAAAATTGAACTCGAATTATAACAGGCTGGTACTTGAACTTGCAGAAGAAAAATCAAAGAATTTAAAACTGCTTGACGAAAAAAACAGGCTTTTACAAAAAATACAGTATTTGGAAATCGAATTAAAAAACAAGAAGTTATGATTTTTTTTTATAAAAAGAAAGAAAAAGAGTCCATTGAGGGCGTTAATATGCTGATACGGCATTTGCGTGACTTGAACAATAAAATACAGCAGGAGATAATTAAGGTTCAGGATGAACAGATAAAATTACTGGAAGAAAAAAACGAACTGCAAAGAAAACAGATGAAACTGATAGCAAAACGTAAAAAATTGAAAAACAAAGTAAATACCTTAAAGTCTAAAACAAGGAAAAATGAAAAGAAAAATACTGATACTAACGGCGGTAACGCTGCTGTGTAGCTGCTCGTCAAAAAAAATAACGACAACAGCCGTTACTTACGAAAACCGGCAGGTAAAAACAGCCGTTGATTCGGCAACGGTAAGGCGGGTCGCAAAAGAAGTAAAAGCGCAGCCTGTTACGGCGGATACGGCAAAGGCAGGTATTGCCGTTTCGGATATTGAAAATTTGCCCGAAGGCGCAAAATTCACCGAAAAATCGGGACGTGCAAGCGTGCAGTTGATACGCATTAACGATACGGTTATAATCACAGCAATATGCGATTCGCTGCAAAGGTTAATTTATTCTTATGAACTGGAAATCGAAAACTACAAAGGCAAAATCGAGCAAAAAAACAGCGAAACAACAGTGATTGAAACGAAAACAGAAAAAAAAACATACAGTCCCTTTTGGGCGTATTTGCTCGGCATTGGCACAGGCGGACTGGCTGTTTTAATTTTTGCGAACAAAAAATCAATACTTGATACTGTTTTAAATATCATTAAAAAACTGTTTAAGTAGTCAAAAGTTATAAAGTTAATAAAGTTGAAAGTTATAAAGTTAATAACATGCAAGTTAAAGTCTTAAATAATCAATCATTGTTGGACGTTGCAATTCAGGAAATGGGCAGCGCCGAAGCGGCGTTCGACATTGCGCTTGCAAACAGCATCGACGTTACGGACGACTTGCAGGTTGGACAAATCCTGCAAATCCCGCAAGCGGCAAGCGACTACATCCGCAAACAGACTGTGAATCATTATAAAATAAACAATATTAAACCGGCAACACAATGGCAAGAGACATAAACGAAATAGCACGGGAACTGCGGGCGGCGATAGTTGCAGACCCGACACTGGCAGAGGCTTACGGACTTGACGCGATAAAATCATTTGACGAGCAGTTCAGCCGCGTAAGCATTGAGGCTGTTGACACTTACATTATAGCGGCAACTTTAGCTGTGAGCGAAAAAATTCAGGAAAACGACCAAGATAATATTAATGCGATTATAGAAAGAAACCGGATAGGCACCGGACCGTGGTATGTTGAGATGGCGAAACGGTTCCAGTGGAACGAAAACATACAGTATTTTATCGCTGTAAATCCCGCTGATGGCACAATTGCCTATAACGAACTGAAACCGGAAGACAGGATCATATCGCAGGCTGCATACATCGAAAATGCAAGCAGGGAAGTGATTATAAAGGTGGCAACGGGACAGCCCGGAGTGCTCACGCCGCTTATCGAAGCGCAGTTAACGGATTTTCTCAACTACATGAAAAAAATAAAGATTGCGGGCATAATTCTCAAAGTCGTAAACCTGCCTGCCGACATGCTGCGAATGCAGGCTAATGTGTATTATGATCCCGCGTATAATCAAACGACATTGAAACAGAAGATTGTACAGGCATTGAACGAATACAGCGTTGCTCTCGAATTTAACGGCGTGGTGCTTCGCAATGCAATAATTGACGCCGTGCAGCGGATTGAAGGCATTGTAGATATTGACATTACGCAGCTGCAGGCTGTAACGGGCGAAATCAATTACGAAATAGAACGGGCATATACGACCGCTTCGGGATATGTAAATTTTCAGCAGGACGATGTTTATCCATTGATTAATTTAGTTCCGAACTTATGATAAACTTCAATCCGCATAAGCTGATACGGCAACTATTGCCAACATTTTCGCGCAAACCGCTTCGGCTTGCATGGCTTGACGCGATGCTGTCGCCGTTTGTGCGAATGTGGAACGAATATGTCGCCTGGCGAACCGATGAATACTACGAGGCGCATGTTACCTGCCAAATTGTAAGCATGGAGGCTTATTTGAACCGACTGTTCGATTCGACGCTGAAACGGATAGCGATTATTGATGCCTACTTTGACGAATCTATATATGTGGCTTTGGTCGAAGAGAATTACGATGACATGTATATCGACGGCGACGACGGTGCTATAATCTACCTTGCCGAAGAAACAACAGGCAACGGCTTTATAGTGAGCGTTCCCGAAGAACTGTCGGACTTCGCTCCCGAAATTCGGGGAGTGGTTGAGAAAATCCGACCGCTTGGCGTCGGATACGTAATAATGCTCGGCGATGTGCCTTATCTGACGGTAAGTACAGCGTCAATTCATTTTATTCCTCAGCCTGTCGAAGCTATAGATATGGAAGTTTATTCCAATACAAACTGGAATGTGATTTAAAGATTTAAAATTCAATTAATAATGATAAAAACAAATTAAAAATTTCAAAAAATGGCAAAACCATCATGGGCAACGACCACGCCCTCAAGCGGGTCGGGAAACGGAACGGTAAACGTAAGCGGTTCTGTTCACACGGGAAGAAGTCAGCGGTCGGGAGCGTTGACATTTAAGGCTACGGGAGTAACGGATATTTCCGTTGCGGCAACGCAGGAAGCAAAGCCCGAATTTGTTACGGTAGAAAACGTATCGGCGCCAAAGGGCGGCGGAAATGTAACGGTAACGGGTGCGAGCAACTCAAAAAAAATGACGTTCACGCTTGGTACGGGCGCACTGACAATTACGCTGCCCGATACCTATACGGCAGGCGGCGCAAGTACGACTAACGGAGCCAACATCACAGGCGACCCGGGCGCAACGGCGCAGTATAATTTTTCATTGGTTGTCAATGTTCCGGCAAACGCAACTACATCGTCGCTTGCACGGGCGATTGTAGCGACAACCGATGGCGGGCAGCAGGCAAGCGGGACAATTACGCAGGCAGCGGGCGACCCGACACTGAGCGTAACGCCAACGAGCATTACACTGACGGCGGCAGGCACGGCTGTGTCGGTAGCGGTAACATCGAATACCAACTGGACGGTAGAGTAACATGTCGGAACTTGCGAATGCAATATCTTGGGGCGATGGCACTTCGGATGCGCTTTATGTAGTTTATTCGGGACAGACGGGTAATGGAGGAATGATGATTTCCTCCGACCCCAATGTATCCGTATCTGCGAGGCAGAAGGTGTTGAACCTTAAATCACAGGGCGGACAGCAACTTGCAACGTTAACTGTTACGCAGCAGGCGCACTCACGCGCGTTCAGCGTGGGATTTGATGAAGGATTTAAATGATTGACAATTAAGAATTAAGAATTAATAATTATGAAAAAAAATTATGATGAATTAATAGAACAAAACGAAATTTCGTTTCCCGACAACAATTCGGGCGAAATAACCGAAGAGGCTCTACACAATTTTCACGCCGATTTGCTTGACAGCGCGGCGCTGAAAACAGACTGGGTGGATTTGACCGATTCCATTTCATCCGTAACGATTGCAGCCGGGATAGGATTGATTGTTGCGCCGACTGTTTCCTCGCTGGTAATAATGAAAACTGGCGGCATAATGAGCTTATTCATTAACATTGGCTCTTTCAATGATACGAATTCAACTGTCGTTATCACAATATGGATTGACAGCGAAGATTATAATTTTGGCTTAATATCCGGCGTCAAAGGCGTGGCGGTGAGCCT
Organism: Prevotellaceae bacterium; assembly: GCA_031265155.1. Lineage (GTDB taxonomy): Bacteria > Bacteroidota > Bacteroidia > Bacteroidales > UBA932 > JAIRKV01. Next base: position 23,468 of record JAISDB010000147.1, read on the forward strand.
GTCGGGCTGCCTGTATTCGGTTGCAGCCGTATCCGATACGATAACAATAACAAAAATAAGCGGCGCAGGTTCATCGGTTAAAAACGCGTTGCCTGTCTGCATTGCTTATCCGTATTCAAAAGCAAAAGAAGATACAGTCGGTAAAGAACCTGGAATATAAATAAATAAAAAAATATGAAACAGATAACACAGACGCCCGGCGGGCGAAGATACACGGGCAATGATTTTCTTGCAATGCAGGATTTGACATTGAAACTGACAGAAGGATTTTATTCGCAGTTCGGTAATTTCATACCGTACGGCTGCGAAGTGACAGGCGGTAATATTGCGCCGGGCATAGTAATGCTTGATGGCAAAGCCTGCTTATTTGCAGGCGCACAGGGCATCACTGCGCCATATTATGTTAAGCAGGTCGTTGTGAACGAAAACGTGCCTTACAAGATTGGCGAAGGTCTGGGCTACCAAACCTATATGGCGCAAGTCTGCGCCGATGATGAGGCGGGAGCGTTCAGACTGGATAATGCAAAGGATTTTAAAAAGGTTATGACACTGAATAGTGAATTTACTTACATTGTAGACAGCGATGAGGCATTAGCGGCATGGGCTGCCAATGCGCCCGGCAACGACTATTCGAGTGTACTTGTAAAGAAAGGAACATGGACACTTAACGGTAATATAAACCTGTCAAATACCGGAACGAAAATAATAACAGGACAGGCGGATAACTTACTCGTGTTTACCGGTGATACGGCAATGAATGCTATACATTACGCTTATTATTCAACTAGTCCGCAGGCAGAAATAAAATGCATAACAGGCGTAAATATCAGAATAAACTATCCCGGTGGTTGTGGTTTTTTTTGTTGTTATAACTTGGTGGATTGCACTGCATATTCTTTGAATAATAATATAATACATGGATTTGCAAATTGCAACGTGCTTACAAGGTGCTTCGGTGTAGGCTCCGGATTTGGTTCGGATTACAATTCATCTACAGGTAATGGCACGGTAGGAGCAGGTTTTAAAGATTGCAGGATATTATTTGGTTGTAGCGGTACTATTAACAGCGGAAATCCTACATATCGAGATTGCTATATGTCTACTATGAGCGAAACGAATCCCGTTGCCAATACAGCGGAAGGAGGCTGGAACAGAAGTTAAAATGAAAATAATCGAAAATAAATTAATTCCCTTCAAAGGGTACAGCGCAATAATGCTGTTCGGCATGCTGTTTACGCGCGACAAAAGCAGGATAACACAAACAACAATAAGGCACGAAAGTATTCATGCTCGGCAGATGTGGGAAATGCTTGTAATCGGATTTTACCTGTGGTATTTTATAGAATGGATCGTTCGGCTGTTCATGCCGGGCAGCGCATACCGTAACATATCGTTCGAGCGTGAGGCATACGGCAATCAGGATAATGTAGAATATTTAAAACAGAGGAAACTGTTCGCATGGATTAAGTATTTGAAAGGGCAATAAAAATGCCCCCATTCGTTTATAGCGGTCTCTCAACCCCGCTATAACATTTAAAGTGTCGACGCACTACTAAACAGAGGCATAAGCCAACGTTTAAGTGCGTCGACACTTTTTATTTAAAATTTGAGAGACGCAAAAATAGTAATAAAATGACAATTAAATGATATTTAAATAATAAAAAAATGGAAATAAGAAAAGAAACAAAGAATCTTGGAGTTATCACAGTCAAAAGTATTGATAAAAGTTTAGCAAGGGACTTGATAATAAAAAATCACTATTCCCATAAATGGAATGAGGGCGGATTTGGCAAGTTTAATTATGGAATATTCCGTGAAGACAAGCCTGATGAATGTTTAGGCGTGGCTGTTTACGGATATATGAAAAATCCGCGCGCAAAAATATTTTCACATCCGAATCCGAACGCATGGATATGCGAACTCAACAGAATGTGGATAGATGACTGTTTGGGACATAATGCCGAATCGCTGTTAATCGGCGCATCGATTAAGCTGCTGAAAAAAGCGGGCAAAAATATCGTTGCGGTACAGTCGTTTGCCGATGGCAGGCTGGGCTGTGGAACAATATACAAAGCTGCAAACTTTAAATATTACGGCTTTCATTATACGCGATTTCTGGAAAATATACGTACCGGCGAATTTGTTCACGAGCAAATATTCACAAATTCAACATCTTTAACCGGATATTTACGTGCCAATGTTTGCTATCTGGTTGGAGATTTTAGAGTGTGGCAGGTAAAAACATACAGGTATATTTATCCGTTTGACGACCGGTTTAGATTCAGAATACCCGAACAGCCTTATCCTGCCTATGAAAAAGGCATGCAACAGACAGAATGGATACGGGATACAACGACAATAAAGAAAAATATAATTTACCTGTTAAAAAAGATATAAAATGAAAAATAAATTAAAAACTCCAATTACTTATTACGGCGGGAAACAGTCGATGCTTAATATCATTTTGCCGCTAATTCCTGAACATGTTTTATATTGCGAGCCGTTTTTCGGTGGCGGCGCTGTATTTTTTGCAAAGGAACAGTCAAAAATTGAAGTAATAAATGATACAAATCTCGAAGCTGTTAATTTTTTTGCAGTGGTAAAAACCAAGTTTGACGAATTGGAAAAAATAATATCACAAACACTGCACAGTCGCGATGCTCATCGCAGGGCAAATGTCATATACAATAATCCCGACATGTTCGACAGCGTGCAGCGGGCGTGGGCATTTTATACGCTCGCAAATCAAAGCTACAACAGCGATTTGAATGCAGGATGGACTTATGATAATAAATGCGGCAAAACGCCATTGAGAACTGCCAATAAATGCAGTAACTTTACACATGCGTATGAGCAGCGCCTGCGATATACTCAGATAGAATGCAATGATGCTGTTAATATCATTAATTCTCGCGATTCCATTGATACTTTCTTTTATCTGGATCCGCCTATATATGGAAGCGCATCAAGGTCATTATAACGGCTATAAAGCAGTGGATTTTGAATTGCTGCTACAGGTATTGTCAAGGATTAAAGGCAAATTTTTATTAAGCAATTATCCCTCCGACCTGTTGGGTAAATACATAATACAAAATCATTGGTACAGTAATGAATACACAAAGAGCATTAGGATTTCCGCAAGGCAGGCGAAAACAAAAAAGAAAATAGAAGTATTGACGGCTAATTATAAAATCTAAAACAGATAAACGTGTGCGCCTTCATTCGCATTTCGTTTTCGCTCAAAAATGTACTTTTCGTTTTAAATTTGTGTACTTTTCGTTTTGGCGATTATATTTGTATTTCAGCATAAAAAAACGCGGACTTAATTGTTGTTTATTGAGGTCTTAGACTACCTGGCAGTTTAACAAGAAAAGCCCACGTGTGCACACGTGAGCGTTGAACTTTCCTGTTCTTTCTGCCTTTTTGAAAATGTCTAAGTTTCAATAAACAAGAACAAAAGCTAACGCTATTTATTTTGCTGTTGTGTTTATTTAAATTTGCATAATTTGTGTTTTTATTTTTCTACTGCAAAGATATTAATAATATGTTCAAATTTCAATAAAATATATTAAACTGCATTTAGCTTTAAATTATTTTATACTTCATCAGCAATGCAGCCATTTCCGCCTGCAGCCCTTTTGCTTTCTCTGCGGCTGCAACAGCAAAATTTTTGCCGCTGTCAGCATAAATAATTGCTCGCGACGAATTTACAAGCAATCCGCAGGTATCATTCATTCCATATTTTGCAACATCCGCAAGATTGCCGCCCTGCGCTCCTATTCCCGGAATCAAAAGGAAATGCCGGGGAAGTATTTTTCGTATCGAAGCAAGCATTTCGGCTTTTGTGGCTCCAACAACATACATTGTATTGTCTGCATTTCCCCAGTTTTTTGACCGCGAAATAATTTCTTCGTAAAACATTTTTCCGTTTTCGGTTTTAACCGTTTGAAAATCGGATGCAGAAGCATTGCTTGTCAGTGCAAGCAAGACAATCCATTTGCCGGCAAACAAAAAAAACGGCTTTGCCGTGTCCTCGCCCATATAAGGCGATAAGGTTACCGCATCGAATTTCATTTTTTCAAAAAACGCCTGAGCATACATTTGCGAAGTATTACCGATATCTCCGCGTTTGGCATCGGCAATCAAAAACATATCGGGATAACCTGTTTTCAAATATTCGACAGTCATAGCCAACTGGCGCAGTCCATCTTCGCCGCAGGCTTCGTAGAAAGCAGTATTGGGCTTGTACGATACGCAGTATTTTGCCGTTGCATCTATAATATGCCTGTTAAACTCAAACAAAGAGTTTTTTTGTTTGCGCAAATGCTGAGGGATTTTATTAATGTCGCTGTCAAGCCCTGTACATAAAAAGCTTTGCTTTTGCCGTATCTGTTCAAATATCTGCAGACTGTTCATATTTTGTGTTTTAACTGTAAATTATCGCGCTTCGTACTTTTGATTTCGCAGCCATGGCGTAAATCCTGCTTCGCGAATAGCGTTTTGTATTCCGTTTGCATCAAAGGTGTTTGCTGTTCCTGTTGCAGAAACCACATTTTCTTCAATCATAATCGAACCCATGTCGTTGGCTCCCGAATGCAGTGCAATCTGTGCTGCATCCTTGCCCACTGTGAGCCACGATGCCTGTATGTTGCTGATATTGTTCAACGCAATTCGACTTATCGCAACAGTTCGTATATATTCGTCGGCAGTCGTGATTTTATTGCCTGTTTTTTCGCTAAGCTTTGTTCCTCCAAGCTGCATGGGCCAACATATAAAAGCTAAAAAACCGTAAGCGTTTTTGGGCTTTTCATCCTGCAATACACGTATTTTTATGAGATGTTCTATTCGCTCTTCCAAAGTTTCGATATGACCAAAAACCATTGTTGCCGAAGTCGGCAGATTAAGCTTATGAGCTTCGCGCATAACGTCGAGCCATGCCTGTGAATCGGGTTTTGCAGGCGATATCTGTTTACGTACACGGTCGCACAAAATTTCAGCGCCTGCTCCCGGAAGGCTGTCCAATCCCGAATCAATTAACTGTACAAGTATCTCTCGATACGATTTTTTTTCTTTTTTAGCAATATGCGCAATTTCAGGAGGTCCAAGTGCGTGAAGTTTTATATTGGGATAGGATTTTTTCAGTTTTGAAAAAAGGTTCATGTAAAAATTCAAACCGTAATCAGGATGTAAGCCGCCCTGCAATAAAAGCTGGTCGCCATTTAATTTTATTAATTCCTCTATTTTCATACTGTATTCATCCGGTGTCGTTGTGTATGATTTTGCGGTTTCGTGCGGCTTGCAATGAAAACTGCAAAATTTGCATCCCGATATGCACACGTTTGTAATGTTTACATTACGGTCAATTTGCCAGCTTACGCTCTTCCCGCGTACGTGAATCTGTCTCAACCGGTTGCCTGCAAACATTAGCTCGTCTGTTGATGCAAACCTGTATATTTGCATCAGTTCATTTGCAGACAAGGGTTCCAAATTTAGCGCCTTTTGAAAAATCCTGTTAAAAGAAACCATTGAATATTAATTTTATGAATAAAAATTTTACATGATTTCAATTTTTTCGATTCTTTTCATTTAGTGACATGGCATTTATCATGAAAATAATACTTTTACCGGTAGCATTCCGGCTGCATATTCCGTATTTTCAACAGTTTTTCCTGTTTCATACGGAATGGATTTCAAATATTTGTGTTCCGTTTTCTTTTGCCATTATTTATTCATTTTCAGTGTAAAGTTTCACAATATTCAAAATCACTTCCGTAGCTTTTTCCATTGATTCCGCCGCGACAAATTCATATTTGCCGTGAAAATTATGTCCGCCTGCAAAAATATTAGGACACGGCAAGCCCATAAACGAAAGTCGAGCGCCATCCGTACCACCGCGAATCGGTCGAATAACAGGCTCTATATTTGCTAATTGCATTGCCTTCACTGCGGTTTCAACAACATGATAATGCGGTTCTACCATTTCGCGCATGTTATAATACTGGTCTTTCAGTTCAAGCGTCAAAACATCTTTTCCATATCGTTTATTCAAAAAATCGACACATTCCCTAATCGTTTTTTTCTTATGTTCAAACTTTTTACGGCTATGGTCGCGAATAATATATTGCATTGAAGCCTGCTCTACGTTTCCACTGAAGTGCGTAATATGAAAAAAGCCTTCGTAATTGCAGGTAAATTCGGGACGTTCGCTTACCGGAAGCAATGAGTTAAGTTCCATTGCAACGAGAATCGAATTAATCATTTTTCCTTTTGCGTATCCGGGATGAATGTTGTTTCCCTGAATTTTTATTTTTGCCGAAGCGGCGTTAAAGTTTTCATACTCCAATTCGCCGGGAGCGGCGCCATCCATAGTATAAGCGTAATCGGCTCCGAATTTTTTCACATCAAATTTATCAACTCCGCGACCAATTTCTTCGTCGGGAGTGAAACCTATTTTTATTGTGCCGTGTTTCAGTTCCGGATGTTTCATAATAAATTCGGCAGCTGTCATAATTTCGGCAATTCCGGCTTTATCGTCAGCGCCAAGAAGTGTTGTTCCATCGGTTGTTATAAGAGTTTTACCCTTAAAATCAGCCAGTTCGGGAAAATCTTTAATCAACAGGCTTATTTTTTTCTCTTTGTTGAGAATAATATCTTTTCCGTTGTAATTTTCTATTATTTGCGGCTTTATATCGGCTCCGCTCAAATCGGGAGCAGTGTCAACATGAGCAATAAATCCGATTACGGGCGTTTTTTTCCTTATGTTTGAAAGAATTGTTGCCATTACATAACCATGTTCATCGAGAGCAGCATCTTTTATTCCCATTTCCTTCAGTTCTTTCACCAGCAGTTTCGACAGGTTCAGCTGTTTCAATGTGCTTGGCTGAGTGTTGCTGTTTTCGTCCGACTGAGTGTCTATTGCAACATAGCGTAAAAATTTATTCAGTACCGTTTCTTTCATCGCTTTTTATTTTAAAATTATGTTGCGCAAAATTACATGAAAATTTTAAAATTTCCAAGTATATGAAAATAAGGCATTGCTAACTAAGTGTACATAAAGTATTATTTCGACAGTGCATTAGCAAAAGGATGGAAAATTTCAACATTTCTACTTTCTTTGAATAGCATTTTGCCTTTATTCGCATTCTTGCCAAAAAGTGTCTGAACAGGCTGTTATATCCCTCAACAGTAAATGTTTCCGCTTTCGTTTGGAGATGCTTTTCCTTCGGAATAATGCTCTCATATGCCTCCCAATAATCACTCGCCATATACTCCATTTCATGTTGTCTTATTGTTTCCCGGAACTTTTCTGCCGTTTGACTGCCTCTGTCGCCAATAACGAAATTGATGGATCTTTTCCCGTAGCTGTCAACAGTAATCCATAGCCAACACCGGTTTTTTTTGATCCAATATACGAATGCATTTCATCAACTTCAACCATTTCTATTTTCTGACTTTATGAATTAAACTCCTCTATTTCTTTACCATAACTGCGAACCCAATTTAAGATAGATACATTGCTTACTTCTAAAAATCTCCATGTGGAACGAAAACTCAAGCCTTTAAGATATAAATGCAATGCCTGTTTTTTCATGGACATTGGCTTGGCTGTTGACTTTAATTCTACAGAATAATTACAACCGCAATCTTTTGCATTTATATCGCTGTTTCCCTTTGGTAAAGCCTGACTTTACTTTCTTTTCACTTAAACATTTCGGACAATGCATATCTCTATTACTTTGCTTGCAAAGATACATTTGTATTATTAATTAGCAATGCCTATTTTTTTCAAGTGGTATGGAACTGAAATTTTTTTTGAGTTGGCTTTTGCTGTTTATGTCTTTTTGAGATACATAAATTTCCGTAGGAATATATGCCCGTTTTCCGATATGTGTTATTTCAATGATTATTCTTGACGAGTCGTCTTTTTTAATCGTTCTGATAAAGGGTTTAATTGTTGCCATATTTTACGTTACATGTTACACTTTTTCGCTGCAAATGTAGCAAAATTTGTTTATTTTGACACAAAAGAGGGGAATATTTTTTGTTTAATACGTCTCTTAACTTCTTTATCTATATGGTTTTCAATAAGTCGGGGTGAAAAGACTCGAACTTTCGACCCCTTGCACCCCATGCAAAATAAAAACATTACTAATTCACTGATAATAACAATCTTATGAATTATTACAAATATTTACGTTGCATTTTAGTTGCATCTTCATTTAGAAAATGAATAATTACTTTGACAAATGTAATAATTTTTTTTAGTCTCAAAAATTTGTTTATTACATAAAAAAATTATTACTTTGCGATGTAAATAGAAAAAAACAAATGGCTAATTATTCAAAAAATACGATTAACAAAATAGGTAATGCAATAGTCTATATTGCAAGCCGTGTTAATGATTTGAGTAAAACAAAACTTCTTAAACTGCTATATAAAATTGAAAAACATTCAGTTGTCAAACATCAAACTCCATTTTTCGGAATAACGTTTTACGCATGGCAGTTTGGTCCCGTTGCGAAAGATATTTTTATTGATTTGTCGAACGATGAACCTATACTATTCAGTGAGTTTATATCTACTGAACAAATAAATGATAATGTTTATATACAGCCCAAAACGAATTTTAATGATGATGAATTTTCTGACAATGACATTAATATAATGGATGAAGTTATTGCAAAATACGGCAATAAAACCGCAAATGAAATATCAGAATCAACACATAAGGTAAACTCGGCATGGCATAACACAGCGGTTAAAAACAATTTATTAAAATTGTTTAGAGATAAAAAAATTAATCATTCGGAAGTTGAAATTGATTTATCGTATTATTTGTCGGGTTGCGACAAAGAGCGATACCTCGAAACAAAAGAAATAATGCAAGTATTTGAATAACAAAAATATTAATATGTACTCGCCCGGAAACATCCTATACTTTACACCTTTTTATTTTTCAAATGGCAATACCGCAAAAAACAAATATTTTATTGTTTTATCAGTTATTGAAGATGAAATAATTGTTGCAAGTTTGCCGACAAGTAAAGACCACGTTCCGAATTTTCTTACAAAAAAGCACGGTTGTATAAATGATGAACAATCCGGATTTAACTGTTATTATTTTGAGAAACATAGAATTATATCCGAATGCAATACATTTTCTTTTCCGTTCGATACGTATGTATATGGCGAGCAGGCGGGTATAATGAGTAAAACGGCATTAGACATTATTTATAGTGTCGAAGAAAACGATTATATTAAGTTGGGAAAATTATCAAATACAGAATTTACGGCATTAAAAAACTGCCTGGTAAATTCAAGCGCTGTAAAAAGAAAAATAAAGAAATATTTGAAAATAAACTGACAAAAAATATTAACAGTAAAAAATACAAAAAATGAAAAAACTATTTTACTTACTCACTTTGGCGGTTCTTATTACTGCCTGCGGTAAAGATGATGTTAGTATAAATACAAACCCAAAAGCTATTGTGGGTAATTGGAAATCTACGTATTATTATTTCGATGACAAAGACAGTGAAATAGATATTCCAAACTATAATAAATATTCTTATCAAGAATCTATACGGTCTGAGTACCGTACATTTTTAGCAGATACCGCCTGCGGTCTTCTCGTTTGGGAAGACAGCGATAAAAAAAATATCTATTCCTATACAATAAATGGCGATAAGATAAAATCAACAGGCACTTGTGAAATTAACGACGATCATATATCATTAGTAGTATCAAATATGAAGAAATGGGGTATAATTGATAACAAGTTAGTTATTGCTTGGACAACATACAATGTTACTGTTTATTTAGTCTTTGAAAAATTATAAATTATTTCAAAAGTTAAAGGGCTGTCAAAAACAGCCCTTTTTTATTTACTTATATAGCTTATTAGGAAGCCGCTTATGCAGCAACTCCTGAATGTTATCGGGAGTATCGGGATGAGCAATGCACTTTACAGTCTGTTCGCTGTTTTCAATGCCGCCCTCTATGGAAACAGGGAAGCCTAACAATCTAATTTAAGATTTGCGCTTGTAAAAAGCATAAATAGCGACATTATATGTATGTCCAACATACACAGTAATTAAACTACCTAAAATTAATTTTCCATTTTTAAATTTATATTTAATTGGATAACCGAATACTAAATGACCCATAGAGATGTCTGAAATGTTTTTTTCGCAAGGCTCGGAAATATTAATATTATCTCCATTGATTTTATAAGTATGAATACTATAATCAGCATCGGTATATTTTTCTGTTAATCCACATTCGTTTAAATCTGCAAAAATAAAAGTATGTAAATTTTGGACATCAATTTTTGTGTATTGCTCTGCATTATCTATGTCTATCTGCTGATTGG
>JAISDB010000185.1 GCA_031265155.1 Prevotellaceae bacterium
TCCTGACTTCGCCTATGCGTCACCCTGCGTGACCTCAACTCTTGTAGAGGCCGATATTTGAAACAAAAATCACTTTTTTGTGTTCATTCGATTCTGACGGACTTGTCGAGCCAGAAATTTTCGTCAAACAAAGGGGCGATAGACTTGTGACGCTCGGTTAGCAACATCGTCCGCTTTAGCGTTGTGCCCGATTGAGGCAGTCGCAAACAGATGGTCGTGATAGTTTTGGCTATTGATAAGACCTTGTCTACGCTGATACCAATGTGCTTCTGTTTCAAGATGCGCTCAAGTTCCTTATATACTTTGTATGCGACGAAACAGATGCAGACGTGCGCCCTTATCCGTTTTTCGTTAAAATGGAACATCGGACGCAGGTCGAGCCTGCCCTTGCTTATCCTGAACGCACGCTCAACCTGCCACAAACCGCCATATTCCTCACAAACCACTTTTGCCTCAAGTTTTGTATTAGTAATGTAGCCTTTCCAACCATCCCACTGCGCATCTTCATTTATTTTGTCGTAATTGATTTTGACTGTTACATCTTCGGTCAATTCCAAAAACTTGTTGTAGCCCCGCCTGTTAATTTTGTCTTTTGTAACCGTGCCGCTACCGTATTCCTTTTCAAGACGCCTGACGCCCTTATTCCTGTTTTCTGCGTCTTTTTTGGCGCGTCCTTCGGCAAAACCTACAATCAACCTGCGTTTCCCGGTTTTCTTGCATTCGTAGAAAGAGCCATTCTTTTTCTCACACGATAAAATCCATTTCGTAATCGCAGCCGATTCATTTTTGATTCTCGCACCAATAATATATTTGTATTTGCCTTTATCCAGCGCTTCAAGATTATCATTGTTCATCAAGCCCGAATCGGCGACAACAACCAAATCCTGTTCCCTTAATTTGAACTTTTTTACAAAATCCGTTATTACAGGCAGCATCGTATGCCCCTCGTATTTGTTACCCTCGTGGATGGAGTATGCCAGCGGGTAGCCGCCTTCGCTGACCAGCAAGCCCAAAACAATCTGCGGAAGACTGTGTTTGCCGTCTTTGGAATAACCCGTTTTCCGCAAGTCATCGCTGGTGTCAGTTTCAAAATAAAGTGTGGTAACATCGTAAAAAACCACTCCAATCTTTCCTCCTATCACCTTTCGTGTATGCTCGACGCTGATTTGCTGAACACGTTCTTTTTGAGTTTCCTCTAACCTGTCCAAATATTTGTACAACCGGTGTTCTTCTATATCTTCATCAAAATGAGACTTCAGATATTCTATTGTCGCCGTCTTGCTCAATGGCTGGCATATCCGAGCCGTTACCAGAGATTTCAGTATGTCGTCATCAATTTTGTCGAACCCTGTCAGCCGAAACACTCTATCCAATATGAGTTGCGTACCATTCAACAGAATGTTCTCGACATTATCAAGAAAATATTTGACTGCGTCGCGCTCGAACTCAATGTTTCGCGCTCGCTCAAATAAATCTTTCATATCTGCATGTTCGCGAATCCAGACCTGCCCCACCTGATGCAACCTTGCAATCTCGGCTGCATCGGAACTTACTCCAAGCGTCTTTACCTCGTGAAACTGCCCGTGAGCCTTGCTCACAACAACAACGCTGGTGCTACCTGACCGATTCTTTTTCCTGCGGACAAACATACCACAAAGGTAGCATTTTCTATTTCAACTTTTTTCAAAAATGTTTTGCGTCACCCAAGTCGAAAACTTATATCTTTGGCTTACAGTATTTTATAGTTTTGAAATTTTGGAGGCGGCGAAGTCAGGACAACCATACTTCAAAACAGGAATTGCTGATTGTCAAATTAATATTCAACTTTTCGCATTCTGGTTTTATTCTCAACAATTCATTTATGAAATGGTCAACATCAGAGACGATATAGATCTTATCCGGCTCTTCTTCCTGACTTGATTGATAATGTTCCTGTCTGTGTATTGCCACTTCAAACAAGCTATCCGGATTCCCTTTGCCCGGATCAGGAATAAATTCAATTTTTATCCGTTGAAATCTATCGTGATTCGATATGATTTTTAAATAGTTACGTTCTGTTCTTTCGCCGCCCGAAACAATTATAAAAAATGATTTTGGAAGCGCTCTACCTTCCTCTTTCCTGTAATTTTGCCCTGCATCTTTTATAGAAACAGACACCGTATGTTCGCCGACTGCCGTTTTTTGTCGTCTCGGTTCTGCAACAGGTTTTTCGGGATTTGACTTTTCGTAACTTCTCATCATTCAACGTTCAATTCTTTCATAACGGGAACTGCACCATAACGGCCGTCCAAATAACCATTTTCGATATTCAAGGTGTTATGCAATTTGAAATCGTTAAGAGAGAACATTTTTGTGTCGCCTTCCGATTTTTCAGCTAACCAAATCTCGTCGGGACGAACTAATTCCTGCTGATTTAATAGCTTTGTTGTATGCGTTGTAAAAATCAGTTGTCCGTTTGATTTGTTATTTGCATAAAAACGTATCAATTCAAACATTAAATTAGGATGGATACTATTGTCTATCTCGTCAATCACTACTGTTTTATTTTGAAACATAGCCTCATAAAAAGCAGGAATTAACGTTAGCAATCGGACTGTCCCATCAGACTGAGAAAGAATATTCATCTTTTTATGATACCCTGATTGTCCCAATTGCTCAAATACAAATTCCTGAACTGTTCTAATTCCTTTTTGAACTTGAAAATTCAATACATTCCTGTTACTCTTTAATTGACTGACTTCAAAATTATCCTGTTTCGGATTTTTTTCAATTACTTGCTTTAAAAAATTGGCATTTTCCGGATTTGCCGTCCATTTGTCAAAATCGCTTTCTTTAATTTCAACAGATTTGATTCCTATACCAATGTTTTCAAATACCTCATTCGCAAATTTCAGTAATTTCGGTTGCTGCGACATGAAGCCTATAAGAATTGGTATTTGACTGTTAATCGTAATTATTTCCAATTGTTTTGAAAACCAATCAAATGCACTGTTTATATCGTTATTTATAATAACCGGATAATTCTTATTTAATGACATAATAGACGAATATGAGCGTCGTTCCAATAACTGTTTAGCGGAAGTTTCGTTTTGTAAGTAGGATGAGTTAATCATATTTCCATTGCGTTCGAAAAGCAATTTGTTTTCAGACTTGCCCAAACCAGAGATTGATAATTTTTCAGCAACCTCTTTTGGACTAATATCAACACTATAAATATAGTATTTTTCTTTATGTAGAAATTCTATCTCAAAAGAAATGATTTGTGATTTTTCTTGTGTGAGTTGAAAAATATAATCGTTTAAATCAACCGATTGCAGAAAATCTTCTTGCGTGATAAATTCACGCAAGAAAGACATAGCTTTGATAAAATTTGATTTTCCTGAACCATTTGCCCCATAGATAGCAGCTTGTTTCAATAACGGCACTTCTATATCCGTGTAGATATGGTGCGAGAATGTTGGGCGTTTGATATTAGGAAACATATCAAACACGGTTTCCTCGTAAAATGACAAAATGTTTTTTATCTTGAATCTCAGTAACATGACTTAAAAAATATATGTTGTTAATTATCGGTTGCAAATATACGACAAAAAACGAATATCCGTGAAGTTCTCACGGATAAATCGGAATATTTTTATGTTTACCGAATAATCAATATGATAAAGATTTTTATTTCACTATTCATCGGGTGAGCGTAACAGGGTGCTTGTTTTTTGGGATTGAGAGACTGGGGATGCTTTATCCGACGCTTCACACAGTACAGGGAAAAGGAAGTGGACAGCCGTGCTATCCGTAGTGTGGGTAAACTACCTTCCCGGTTCCCGTATTCTGGCGGCCATGAGGGACGCCGGCTTAAAAAAGATGGTATATTTTTACCTGCCGGCAA
>JAISDB010000225.1 GCA_031265155.1 Prevotellaceae bacterium
GTCAACAACGGCGACTTTGATATTTGAATTACCTTGAGTAATAGCCCACGCCTGTTCCGCTTTAATGTCAATTCCGGAAGTTCCACCGGATTGTCCGGTGTTTTTTAATCCCCATTGATAGTCAAAATAAGTGTCGTTTGAATTAAATGCATTCAGAATTATAAAATTGGGCTCGGAAAATTCAAATAATCCTGTTTCATAAAATACATTGGCTAATTGTAAGGCATTCAATATAGATTTTTTTGTAACAGACAACAAGAATTGATTTTTCACAAAACTGTTTTCTTCAACAATTATACAATGATATTTCAAAAGCAAACTTTGGAATTGTTTGTAGGAAGTAGTTTCTTTCAACATTACAACAAACTCATCTGCCAAACCTTGCAATGACTCATTATATTGTAATACAGGCGAAGCAGAGATAACATTAGTATCTGCTTTATATTGTTCCACTATTGATACAATATTGCCTGTTTTTGTTTCAAGAACTTCAAGAGTGAGAAAATCAGGCAACGTTTCACTTTGTCTTACTCCACTCGATAATTTTACGGAATTATTAGTGTTTATCGAAGTCAACAAGTTTTCTTTATTAGCTCCCTTTGCAAGTTTGAGAAAAATTTTGTCCTCTCTTTCTGTTAGAAAAATCTTTTCTCTACCGTAGTAATAAAACACTGCTTGAGGTATTTTTTGCTGCGCTTGAAGCGAGAAAAACACACAAATAAAAACTGATAAAATAAACAATACTCGTTTCATGATATTTGAAAATTAAAGTTTAACGTAATCTACTTTTAAATTTATTTTTGCACCATCCGGTATTTTTGGCACAATAATAGAAATATACCAGTCAGCCATAATAGAACAATATTCATCCACAGTACAAGGGTCTATGATGACCGTTATCTGTAATTTGTATTCTGTGTTAGAATATTTAAACAATACTGTATTTATTGAGTTTGTAAATACAGACGAAAGCCCACGAACCAGCAGTAATGTGTGATCGGAAAAGTTTATTTCATGCAAAGTTTCTCCATTCATACAAGTAGCATACTTTTTCATATCTGTTATGTTGTTGACTACAGTTACGCCACTGTCGTAGTAACTAATATTTATCCAACCGCAATCAAAAATTGGCAAAGAATATTCCGTAAAAGGAATTTCTGTGGGTTCATTTTCTTTTTCTTTCCCGCAGGAAATCATCATTCCTGCCAAAAGCAGAAATATTCCTGCTAAATTTAATGCGTTTAGTTTCTTTTTCATGATTTTATATATTTAATTGTTTAATTATTATATTCTAAAATACTGCAAATAACCTAACAGGTTTCAAGAACCTGTTAGGTTTTGTTTCTCTTTCTACCAACATTCTGTCCCCGACAGGACGTTTTATATTGTCCATTGTTTTATTCATCATTTACTGTTTTTAATGTTCGGCGCAGGCTTTTTCGCAATGCTGCAGATAAGGACAAGTGCGCTTTTGACTCAATCTGCCTGCATAAACCGCGCCGAACAGAATACTGCTGCCAAACTCATGCAGGGGTTGAAACCCTGTTAAAGTTGACTTATTTATTTCTTCACTTGAACAGCATAGGCACAAATTCCGACAAATAAATTCTCCAGTTCTTCCAGATATGCCCCTCGCCGGTTTCGTAGTAGGTATATTTATACCCTTTATCGTCGAGCAGCTTGCGGAAGTCCGTGTTGTTTTTGAACAGGAAATCGGTGTTGCCGATAGCAATCCAGTAGAGTTTGGGCTTTTTGTCAAACTGTATTTGCAGCTTGCCTTCGAGGTTGTCGTATACTTTCGACTGTACGCCCTCACGCGGCATGATTGCCGCCGAAAACAGCCCTACATAGTCGAACGTGTCGGGATACTCTTTGGAGATGTGCAGCGAATGAAATCCGCCCATCGACAGCCCGCAAATGGCGCGTCCCGACTTCTGCGCAATGGTGCGGTAATTGCTTTCCACAAATTTTATTACGTCGGGAAAAGCTGCTTCAAAATCGCCATCCATGCGGGTAGCGCCCATGAACGACGGACGGATAAATCCTTCGGACGCTTCGCCCGGCGCGGCTTCCTGACCGGCATTGCCGTTGGTCATCACTACAATCATGGGCTTTGCCTTGCCCTGCGCAATGAGGTTGTCGAGGATTTGCGACGTTCTGCCTAAGGCAATCCACGCTTCCTCATCGCCGCCTGCGCCGTGCAATAAATATAAGACAGGATAACTGTCCCTGCCTGCCTCGTATCCCGGCGGCGTGTAGATGGTGATGCGGCGTGTCTTGTTCAGTCCCGGACTGTCGTACCAGCGGCGCGCCACCGTTCCGTGAGGCACTGCATTTACTTTGTACAGGTCGGCACGGTCGCCGCCAATGATAAATATGCTGGTTACCGAAGCCACATCGCGTATCATGTACACGTTAGCGGGATCGGTTACTTTCACGCCGTCGATGACAAACGTATAGCTGTACAGTTCGGGCGACAGCGGCTCGGGCGTGGTGTATTCCCACACGCCCTTGTCGTTTTTCACCAGTTCGGCAGAGCCGGGCACATCCATAACTCCCATCGGCGTTTCCATTTTTTGCGTGTGAACAAAGTCGCCTGCGAGTTCAACCTTCACGGCTTGCGGCGCGTTCAGGCGGAACGTTACCGTGTTGTCTGCATTAATTTCAGGCGAAACGATGTTTTGTCCGCCCCACAGCGCCTGCTGTGCAAATGTTGCCGTAGCTGTCATCAGCAATACGGCGAGAATGATTAATTTTTTCATCATACTTTTTTATATTAAAGATTAATAAATTCTTTTTTGTTGATTTGTCTGAATTGTGATTTTTTTGATTGAGTGATTTAATGATTTACCATAACTGTCTGTTCTTTCACCTTTTCGCCGTTTTCTATCATGTTCAGATGGTAAATTCCATTGGGCAGTTTCGATACATCTATTCTTATCTGTTTTTCTGACGACTGATACGTTTTGTTGTAAACAAGCCGTGCCGTGCTGTGGCTGTACAGCAATACGCGCACTTCGGATGCTTTGCCTTTGGCTGTTTGAGCGTTCAGCGCCGATGTTTCTATGCTGCTTTCTTCTTCTGTTCTGTCTATAATCAGTTCATTGCTTGCAGGGTTAGGGTAAGCAGATGACCAGACGCTGCTACTGCCGCCGATGCCAATACTGTCATTGACGCTACCTGTGCTATATGTGGGCATAAGGTCGTTTTGTGTAACGGTGAGCGTTATGTAAATTGGAGTTTGAGAATTACCCGTACATGGGTTTAAAGAGCGGCAAAAAACATAATAGGTTGCAGGCTTGGTAATTTTGATTGCTGCATAATTGTATCTCTTTGTAATGGATTCTACTCCATTATTAACTACGGGAATAGAAAATACCAGCCATTCGTATAAATCCGGATCCGTCATATTGGGAATAGGATAATTAGACCTTGCTGCAAAATGAAATATCCCGTTAGGCGCAATCCCGGGCCCCTCAATCGAAGTTACATGGGGCAATCCGACAGTAACAGCCTTTGTTTTACCATTTATTGAAACAGTGGCGGCAGAGTTTAATGCACCGTTGTTTGGAACAGTAGTTCTTACTGTTACTGTATTTGTACCCTGCCCGTTTACAATTTGCAGATTGGGCGAAACTGTCCACGTGCCGCTTACATTTGAAGTATAAGCAACTGTTCCGGTACACGGCACATAAGCAGGTCCGGACATGATAACAGTATTCACAGCTGCCTGAACAGCTGCGTAGGCATCAACCAAACCGTGCCCTGCATGACTGTTCCATGTTCCGTTGGGATGATTACTGTTTGTCGAAAAACTGTATTCCTGCAATTTTGTACAGGTAGATTCAATAATTTGCCTCACTTTTGCCT